>NZ_CDRQNY010000006.1:0-90759 GCF_977037065.1 Butyricicoccus sp.
TGCTGCACGGAAAATATTCACCCAAGGAGGTATTCCACGCGGAAGAAAAACAGCTCAACTCGCTCGACAAGGAAATGACCAAGCTGCTGCATAAAATCGGTCTGAACTGCAATTTTGAGCAGCTGACACTTTCGCGCATTGACTGCTGTCTGGACTACTTCCCCAACTCGCAGGACTGGGTTGACGAGGCGTTGCGTGTCATTCGCCGCAGTCCGTACATGAAGCAGTACAAGCTGTGTACATTCGGCAAAGAATTCCCCAATCACAAGGAAAAGAACGTGCATTCGTGGCGTATTTGCTGCAAGACGACCACATTGACGGTCTATGACAAGACATTTCAGCTGATGGAGGAGGACTTGCTGGAACAGTATGACGCGCCGATGCTTCGGTTCGAGGTGTCCCGCTCGGGAGCGAAGTTCAAGCGCGGCCTGTCTGAGCAGGTTAATGGCAGCAACAAGGAAATCCTGAAAACCGTGATAAATGAGTCGGAGAAAACCATTCACTCATATAAAGAATTACAACGCTATTCCGAAAAGTACAAAATTCCACCGGAACAAGACCAATGCGGCAGCTATGGCTTCCAGAAAGTTAAGTTCTGCAAGCTGCATAACTTCATTTACAAGGAGCAGAAAAATAGCAAATTCTCTTCCGCTCCGTACTGTTCATTTTACGTTTCCCCTCGTGAGATGTATATGCTGCTACCGAATTTAGTTATATTTTTATGCTATTTGCGTAAATGCCGAAATATATTTCTGTATGGTATGGAATGCACGAGGTTCATTACAGTCAATATCACACCTATATGCGTGCAAAATCGCCTCCCTCGCAAGCAGTTTCGATTACTTTTCATCATGCCTACGTGCAAACATAAAGGTGTCAAATACGGCCCATGATGTAGTCTCGCAGGAAGTGTGTGCGCGCGGCGCCGGGAGCAAGACTGCTGCCTAACCTTTTATAACACATAGCTGCCACTATCGCGCACGCCGAGAATATTCAAATGGTTTTCGTCCATTTCCGCGGTATTCCCTCCTCAAGATCATCTGACATTTTCCGCCCGAATATGCTATACTGAAGATACTACAAGCAAAAGAGGAAAAGAGTTATGCAAATTCAGCAGCTTACCTACTTTGTCGCCATTGCGGAGCAGGGCAGCATCAACAAGGCCGCGGAGAAGCTGTTCGTCACGCAGCCGAACCTGAGCAAGGCCATCAGCAATCTGGAAAACGAGCTCAAGGTGCGTATTTTCAACCGCACGAACAAGGGTGTCGTGCTGACTGACGAGGGAAAAAAGCTCTACCAGTACGCGCGCACGATCATTAACCAGATGGAGCTCATTCAGGGCTTATCGGAGAAAGAACACGCACCGGTGCTGTCTATTGCCTCCTATCCAATCATCACAATGGGGCGTCTGATGGCGAAGTTCTACAACGATTACCACGATAACCGCGTGGCGCTCAAGCTGGTGGAAAACCGTCTGCAGCAGGTGATCGAGAGCGTGGAGCACGGCGAAGCAGAGATTGGCTTTGTGATGAGCAACAACGTGCAGGTGAAGGAGCTCAAGCACATGCTGAAGTTCAAAAACATTCAATTCCACGCGCTGGGCACGGACACCTGGTACGCAAACCTCGGTCCGAACCATCCGCTGTATCATGCGTCTGAGGTGACGATGGAGCAGCTCCTGCCCCATCCGTTCGTCCGCCTTCCGGACGATTATTTCTCCAATCTGAGCTTTTATCTGGAGATCGACGGCGTGCGTCTCGAGCAGTTCAAGCGTGTTGTTTACGTCAACGACAGCGCGGCCATCCTGTCGCTGCTGCGCTCGACCGATGTGGTTCGCCTCGGTCCGGGACTGAGCGCGCCGGACTTCGCGGAGTACGGCATCCGCACCATTCCAATCCGAAACTGTCAAGTACAGATCAATGTAGGCTGGATTCAGCGCAGCCGAGAAATGCTGAGCACAGAAGCACAGGCATTTGTGAAGATGCTGGAGGAGCTTTACCCGAAAAAAGCGAAATAAGACGTTTCGAGGGTTATAACGGGATATTCCGTTTTGTTATGACTGGGTTATAACAAAAGCAGAATGGACAAAAAACTGCAGAATGATATACTGAATAGTGTCAAAGCAAGGGCGCTGTGATTTAGTCACAGCGCCTATTCTTTTGTCTGTTTTTCATGAAAAGCGGGCGTGAAACTGTACAGGAATACTATTCCGTTTCGGTTATAACGTCACTATAACTTTTATGATTTGGACAGGCATAACAAATTTATGATACGGTATAGCCACAGAAAGGAATGAGGCTTATGACACCGATCAGCGCACTTGCGATTCTATTCTGCATCTACGCAGTCAGCGATCTGATTGCGCAGAAGACCAAAGCAATATTCTCCACGGTGCTCAGCATTGCAATCCTGCTGCTTGCAGGCTTCTGGAGCGGCATCCTGCCGCGCACACTGATCGACGATGCGCAGATCACCGGGTTCGGCAACATCATTGCCGGTCTGCTCATCGTGTCGCTCGGCACGACGATCGACTTCGCGGAGCTGCGTCGGCAGTGGAAGGTAGTCGTCACCGCGCTGTGCGGCGTGTGCGGCGCAGTTGCAGCAATCGTACTGATTGGACGACCGTTCATTGGCAGCGAGATGGCGATCGCCGGTGCACCGATCTTCGCAGGCGGCAGCGCGGCAACGCTCATCATGACGAGCACGCTCAAGGAGATGAACCTCTCGACGGCGGCGACGTTCTGCATCGTGCTTTACGTGACGCAGAAGTTCATCGGCGTACCGATCGCGTCCCTTCTGCTGCGGCGCACCGCAAAGCTCATCCGCGATGACGCGGTGCTCGTGGAGCAGTACAGCACTTTACAGGAGGAAAACGACGCGACGCATCACGGTCCGCTGCATCTGCCGAAATGCTGCGAGCGTCCTTCGATGTATTTCGCCAAGCTGGCAGTCGTTGCGGTCATCGCATACTATGCGTCCAAGCTGACCGGCGGTGCGGTTCACTACTTCGTCATGTGCCTTATCATGGGCGCGGTGTTCTTCGCACTGGGTTTCCTCGATAAAAACATCCTCGGAAAAACGCAGGCCTCCAGCCTGATCACGTTTTTCGTCACCATTCTGATCTTTTCCAATCTGGCGCAGACCACGCCGAATCAGGTGCTGTCCGTTCTGCCTGCGCTGCTGACCGCAGCGGCCTGCGGCGTTTTCGGAACCATGGCGGCCGCGCTGCTGTGCGCTAAGCTGCTGCACATACCGGTCAGCCTTGCGGCGGCCTACGGCATCAGCTGCACGTTCGGCTTCCCGACCACCATGCTCATTCCGCAGGAGGTCTCCGAGGCGTTCGGACGAAACGAGAAGGAAAAGAAAGCGATTTTGAATTTCCTGCTGCCGAAAATGCTGACGGCAGGCTTCGTCACCGTTACCATCGTGTCCGTACTCATTGCAGGCGCGGCGGTGAAGATGCTGTGAACTGAGCCCCGGCACAACGGGCTTTCAATAGAGGAGGTATACGAAAATGGAGCAAATTTACACGCAGATCCGCCAGTACATCGACGAGAACCGACAGCCGATGCTGAATCTTTGGCGCGAGCTGGTGAACACGGAGAGCGGCACGACGCAAATCGACGGCGTGAACGCGGTTTGCAGCATCCTGCGCCGCGAGATGGAGAACGCCGGCATCCACACCCGTGTCCGCGCCATTCAGAACTCCGGTGACATGCTCATCGGCGAATGGAACCCCGGCAGCTCTAAAGCGCCGCTTCTGCTCATCGGCCACATGGACACCGTGTTCAAGGAGGGCGCGGCGAAGGAAAATCCGTTCCGCGTAGACGAGAACGGCATGGCGCACGGCCCCGGCGTGCTGGATATGAAGGCCGGTCTGGTCATGGCACTGTACACGGTCAAGGCGCTTGACAGCGTGGACTGGAAGGAACGCCCGATCAAGTTCATCTTCGCAAGCGACGAGGAAAACCTGCATATGCGTTCGGACGCGAAGGAGA
The DNA here is from genome assembly GCF_977037065.1 of Butyricicoccus sp. Lineage (NCBI taxonomy): Bacteria > Bacillati > Bacillota > Clostridia > Eubacteriales > Butyricicoccaceae > Butyricicoccus > Butyricicoccus sp. The sequence goes on from NZ_CDRQNY010000006.1 coordinate 3,999, forward strand.
TCTTCGCAGAAGAGGCGGCAGGCGCGCTCGCGGCGTTCAACTTCGAGACCGGCTACATGGACAACCGCTTCGTGGTCGGCCGCAAGGGCGGCGGCCCGGTCAGCATCAAGATTCACGGCAGAGCATCCCACTCGGGCATTGCGCCGGAGAAGGGCCGCTCGGCGGTGCTCGAGGCAGCGCACAAGATCGTCGAGATCGAGTCGCAAAACGACATCATGCGCGGCAGGCTGATGAACTGCGGCATGGTGGACGGCGGCATCGGTGAGAACACCATCCCCGACTCGTGCGAGGTGCGCATCGGCATCCGTTTCCCGAATGCAGAGGTGCGCGATGAGATTTTTGAAATTCTGCACCGCGCGACCGAGCATAATTCAGTGCCGGATACTACGGCGGAGCTCGATCTGAGCCGCGTCATGCAGTGCATGGACACAACCGATGGCGTGATGGCGCTGTTCCGTCATTTGCAGCGCACCGCGCAGGACTGCGGCTTCGGTGAGATCGACTGCTTCCAGGTCGGCGGTCTGTCGGACTCCGGCATCACGGTAGCGTGCGGCGTGCCGACGGTATGCGGCATGGGCGTGCGCGGCGAGGGCAATCACACCCCGAACGAATATGCGGAAGTAGAATCGCTGTTTCAGCGCAGCGTGCTTGCGGCGTGCGCAGCGTATACGCTGAACGACGATTTTGCAAAGGCTGCCGAATAAGCGGCGGCGCAAAAGGGATAAGGAGGTATAAACTCATGGCAAACAAAGAGAAACAGGCAGAAAACAAGGAAAAGATCGGTATCGGCGCATGGCTGGCACTGATCGTCCTCATTCTCGTGCTCTCCGGTGCGTTCCGCACGGCGGAAGGACCGATCAAGGTGCTTGACTTTACTAATCTGGCAGGCTCGTTCGGACAGATCGGCGACACAGGCGCGAACCTCATCGGCAAGGGCGGCACCGGCGCGAAAGACGGCTTCATGGCAGGCTTCAATCTGATTCCGGCGGTCATGTTCTTCTGCGGCCTGCTCGGTGTATTCGAGCAGCTCGGCGCATTCAAGGCGTCGGATATCCTGTTTCGTCCCCTGCTCCGTCCGCTGCTCGGCATCCCGGGCAAGTGCGGCATCGCATTCATCTCGAGCTTTACCGGTTCGGACGTTGCGGCCGTCATGACCCGTGAGCTGTACGAGGACGGCGAGATTACGGACGACGAGCGCACGATTTTCGTAGCGTATCAGTACGCAGGCTCGGCGTGCATCAACAACACCATCACCGGCGGCGCACCGCTCGTGGCGATCTGCCCGGTGGCACTCGGTCCGTGCATCGTCATCATGTTCGTCTGCAAGCTGATCGGCGCAAACATCGTCCGCCTGATTCTGCGTGCAAAGCGCGGCAAGGCATAAGGAGGTAACGGAAATGAGCAATCAGGCAACCAATACAGCGGCTGCGGCCGCACCCGCAAAGGCAAAGAAACCTTCAATCGTAGATACCTTCCTCAAGGGCTGCGCAAAGGGCTTCAAGGTCGGCATTGAAAATATCACCCCTGCGATGATCCTCGGCTATGTACTGGTGTACATTCTGAAGGAGACCGGTCTGATGGACATTCTCGGCACGGTCATGTCGCCGGTCATGGGACTGTTCGGTCTGCCGGGCGAGGCTTTCGCGGTTCTGATCTCGGCGTTCTTCGCCAAGGCCTCCGGCTGTGCGACCGCCGCTTCCATGTATGAGGCAGGCGCTCTGACGCTCGGTCAGGCCTCCATGATGCTCCCGGCATGTATCCTGATGGGCACGCTCATCGGACACTATGCGCGCATCGTGCTCGTAACCGACACGAACAAGAAGTGGCATCCGCTGCTCATCGCCGTCTGCCTGCTTGACGCGGCTATCAGCCTTGTCATCATGCGCGTCATTCTGGCGGCAATGGGCGTTCAGTAAAAGGAGGCCGAGCATATGCTTTCTAAGTTATCGCGTCGGCGCGGCCTTCAGCTCGAAGCGCTCGGCAGCGTGCTGATCTGCACGGTCATGCTGGCCGATCGGTTTCTGTTTACCTTGCAGGTCGGCTTTGTCCTCACCACAGCCATCATTTCCGCCGTGCTGCTGACGATCGGCATCCGCGTGGTCAAGCGGCACGACGAGAAAAATCAGAACTGATCCTTCGGGCGTTCCTGATACCCCAACCGCCCGAATTCACCCCTCTTTTGGAAAAGGCCTGCGCTGTCAGGCCTTTTCTGTTTCTCCCCCATTTTGCACAGCAGCGATCTGGTCAGCTACACGATTTCAGACCGTCCGGTACTGAGACCATGCTGAACGAGGCATTTGCAAAAATAAAAAATCCCCGATCAAACCGCAAGGTCAGCAAGTTCGGCTGACCTTGGGTTAAACCGAGGATTTCTTTGATTCTGCTTACTTTTTCGCCTTGCTGCCGACCAGATAGCACACAGCGGCAACGATCATGCCGTTGATGGATGCGATACCCCACGGGACCAGATTTGCCACCACAGCGCCCAGCACAACGCCGAAAACCGCAAACCAGTTGACGTTTTCGGTCACTTCAACGTCCTTGTACTTCTCACGGTCCATGAAGAAGCTCATCACCAGAATGATGCCGACCGGCGGCAGCGTGCAGTTGAGGATATTCAGCCAGCCGGTGAAATTCCAGTACAGCCAGACTGCAAGCACGGTGCCGATAATACCGGAAACCAGCACCATCGGCTTCTTTCTCTGGCCGAAAATGTTCGCCAGACCCAGACCGGCCGAGTACAGTGCATTATCGTTCGTGGTCCAGATGTTGAGACCGAGGACCAGAATCGCCAGATAGAACAGACCGAGGTTGATCATAACCTCAAAAATATCATTGCCGCCGACATAGACCGACGAAATACCGCCGAAGAAGAACATCAGCGAGTTGCCGATAAAGAACGCGACAACGGTCGTGATCGCACCAACCTTGCCGTTGCGGGCAAAGCGGGAGAAGTTCGGCGTTGCCGTGCCGCCGGAGACAAACGAGCCGATAACCAGACCGGCGCCGCCGACAACGGTCAGCGTACCGCTGGACTTGGCAAACTGATCAATCAGCGTGCCGTTGCCCTGTTTGACCGCCATCACCATGGCAACCGTACCCAGGATTGCAACCAGCGGAACCGCAATATAACTGATGAGCGTCAACGATTTGATGCCGAAATACGCCGAGGCCGTCATGCACACACCCGCAATGATAACGAGCACCCATTCAGCCGCTGTGCTGCCGCCGAGCAGCTCGTTTGCAACCGGAATGGCAAACATGGCGATACCGACGCCGAACCAGCCGATCTGCGTAAACGAGATCATCGCGCTCGGCAGGTACGAGCCTTTTACACCAAAGGCTTTGCGTGCCAGCAGGTCAAGGCTCATGCCGGTTTCCGCGCCGACATAACCGAGCAGACCGGTGTACAGGCTCAGGATCAGGCCGCCGATGATCATGGAGATGATAAAGCCGCCGAAATCCAGTCCGTCCGCCAGCTCCTTGCCGACCCACATGCTGGCCGAGAAGAAGGTGAAGCCCAGCATGATCATGAACATGGTTACGATGCCGCGGCGCGCATAATGCGGCACGGCCGCTTCCGCAAAGTCGATATCGACCGGTGTGTTGTCATTTTTCATAGATTCTTATCCCCTTTTTGTGTTTTCAAAGAATGTACTTTTTGAGCGTCGTGGTGAACTCATCAATGCGCTGACGCGCGATCTCCTCCAGCGTTACGTCCTTCAGGCTCTCGACAAAGCCGCGCTCCTGCTGATACAGCCAGCGCGTCAGCTTTGCGTCCAGTTTTTCATAATGGCAGTCCTTCAGCCAGTCCTCATAGGAAATCGGCAGCGCATGACCCAGCTTTTCCTCCAGCAGTGCCTGCTTGTCGATCTTGTCGGCACGCGCGAGAATACCGTTCCAGAATTCCAGCACCTCTTCAATATGCTCGTGGATTTCGTAACGGCGTGCGCCGCCATCGTAGATCGTGCACTTCTCAAACAGCGGATTCTGCATGGAAAGCGTCTGACGGCGGAACTCCGGCGCCACAATGCCGCCCTTCCAGTAAAAGTCGATAAGCGCACGGTTGATACCGGAAACGCCCTTGTCGCCTTCCTCGTAGCAGCTGAAAACGCCCTCGTAGTACACGGTGATGAAGCCCTCAAAGTCCGGCCAGTAGGTACGGATTTCCCTGGTCAGCTTTTCGAGGATCTCAATGCCCTGCGTACCGCCGATGGTAAACAGCAGAATGTTGCGCAGCTTGGCGCCCTGCTTGCGGTAATAGTCGGTGACATAGCGCAGGCACTGCACAAGCGTCTCGCCCGAGGCGATGATATCGCCGATCATCAGCGTGCTGTTGGGCACCATGGTCAGCTTGCAGTACTTGATATCGAGCGACATCTCATCATTCTCGCCAAACACGCGCTCGCTGGACATAAAGCTGATGTCATGCACGCGAATGTGCTCCTTGTAGCAGCTTTCCTCGAGCGGATAGTTGAGTGCGCCGCGCAGAATGGACAGAATGTTCGCCGAAGTGATCTTTTTCTGCTCCTTAAGGTAGTACATCATCTGCGAGGTAGCTGTCACGAGCGACGCATACACCTCGTAGCCGACAACCTCCGGATGGTTCATCAGCTTGCGGGTCTCGGCCTCCGAGACGATGTAGTATTCATTGACAAAGCTACCGCCTGCCAGACGGTAGCAGTCTACACCCTGATCGCTGAATTCCGGTACGATATGGACGTCATTCCAATTTTCGATCATATCAGTTTCCTCCCTAAAAAAAGGGACCGACTGCCATTTTTGCGGGCAGAAGGTCCTTGGTTTTCATCGTTTTCCTGTTTGATTCAACGGAACGCCGCATGTTCTGTTTTTACACAGCATATCCGTCCATCCCCTCTTTTTCGACTTCATTTTACTGCATTTATTATACGGGAGAAACCATACCGTTGTCAACAGCTTTGCAAGCCTCAGGCCGGATTTCTTACTTATAATCCGCATTCAGAAACAGCGGCTTGATCGTAGAAATCTCGGCGTATTCCTCCTGCGAGACCTGCATATCCGCATTCATGGTCTGCAGATCGGTCTTGACGACCTCAAGCGCCTCCATGACGTTCAGCGCATGGCCTTCCGCGATGGCCTGCTGCATACGGCGCAGCACGATCGGATGCGCGTACCGTGCGGGCAGCGGAAATGCCGGAAAACGGTCGATATAGTTCTGCATCTGTACCCGCGCCTGCTTATCCCCGCGCAGAACAGCCGCATTGTTGTTGCGCGCCGTCGGCAGCAGGCGCCATCCGCCAAACAGGAAAACTGCCGCCAACAGACACAGCAGCAGGTATCCGCCGGAGAAACCGCGGCACACGAGCGACACCACGCCGTAAATCAGCGCCGCCGCCCCAAGCACCATGATCGCTGCAGCCGCCCAGCGGTATCCCGCGCTCCTGCTCTGGTAGTTGCGCCGCCGTTTGGCTGCACGACTGAGCCGCTTGTACAGCTCGGGCTTGCGCTCGAGGTACGCGATCGCATTCTCCAGCTCCTCAATCTCCCGCTCGGCGCGCATGCTGAGCGGCGGTCGTCGGCGTTCTTCCGCCCTCCGGCGCTCGTACTCGACCTCGAGTTCAGCCTCCTCTTCCTCGCTGACGCACGGAATCTCCGGATGCATCTTGTGCAGCACGCGCAGCAGCTCGTCAATCTGATCCTCGTACTTGAAACAGCACACCTGCTGCATGCCGCCGTCATACTCCACAAGCAGACAGGCTCTGCCTGCAAGCACACCCCGGACACCGCCGGTGCCTTCTTCTATAAACTTAAATGCCCGCGTAATGGCGGAAAACGGCACATAATAATGCCGGTCAATAAAATAACTGTTCAAATATAATGCCCGACGACCAACACCGCACGGACCGATCCGGCGGCAGTGCTGCTTATCGCGGACAAGCGAAGCGTCATCCAGCATGGTTCTGCTGAGCGGACGCGGTTTAAAAATCATATCCATCACCTGTAAATATTGTAGCACAAAAGCGCGGATTCAGCCACCCGATCCCATAAGAAATCCTGCTGCTGCGGTTCTTTATGCAAAGCGACAAATTCTCCCTTTCAGACAAATCGTTTTTGGCATACTATCCAAAATCACAGTATTCCTATTGACAATTAGGATATTCAAGTCTATACTTTCAATCACTGAAACCCGATAGGATTTATATGAATTGAAAGGAGAACCTGTCATGAGCCGAATGTACTGTATGAATCGCTGCTGTATGTGTATGCACCGCTGCTCGTGTATGCGTTCCCTTGTGACCTGGCGAATGTGCGAATAACGCGCATAAACCATCCTGGCGGAAGGCATACGTCTTCTGCCATTTTTTGTCGAAAGGAGTTCTCCCTTGTGAAGCATTTTGTCAAATCACTGCCAGTTCTCTCCATTCTGCTGGCGCTCGCCTGCGATATTCTGCTGCCGGATTCCGCGCAGCATCCTGCCGCAGAACATCCTTATTTTACATGGGCGCTGCTCATCGGACTGGCCGTGTATGTGATTGCCCTGCTGATATCGCTCGGCAACACCAAGGTACGCGATAAGCTGTCGTACAGCGCACTGTTCTATGCAGGAGCGGTTCTGGTGCTGAACATCCTCAACCTGCTGACCGCCAAGTTTGCGATTCTGCCGGTGCTGTACTTTCCCTCGCTCGACCGTGTGTTCGGCGTTCTCGTTGAGGACAGCGCGTTCCTCGCGACCTGCCTTGCATACTCCGCACGCCTGCTGTTCTTCGGCTGGCTCGGCGGTGCGGTTGTCGGCGTGCTGACCGGTATCGCTATCGGCTTCAACAAGACCTTCGCCTACTGGGTACAGCCGCTCGTCCGCGTGCTCGGCCCGATCCCGTCCACCGCATGGATCCCGCTGGTGCTCATCGCTTTCCCGACTGCGGTTTCCGCCAGTGCCTTCCTGATTGCGCTGGCTGTGTGGTTCCCGACTACCGTGCTCACCAGCAGCGGCATCGCTTCCATCCCCAACTCGTACTTTGAAGTCTCCTCGACGCTTGGCGCGGGCAGCTTCTACCGCATTGCCAAGGTCGGCATTCCGGCGGCTATGCCGCATATGTTCCTCGGCCTGTTCAACGGCACCTGCTCGTCGTTCATCACGCTGGTCACCGCCGAAATGCTCGGCGCCAAGTACGGCATCGGCTGGTACATCAACTGGCAGAAGGAAATGATGGCATATGCCAACGTATATGCCGGACTGATCATCATTGCAGTCACCTTCTTCATTCTCATCACGCTGCTGTTCAAGTTCCGCGACCGCGTGCTCGCATGGCAGAAAGGAGTTATCAAATGGTAGGAAGTATTTCGATTTCGGGTGTATCCAAGCATTTTGTCAATCCCACCGGAGAGCGCATTACCGCTCTCGACAATGTTTCGCTCGATATTCCCGCCGGTTCGTTTGTTTCGCTGATCGGACCGTCCGGCTGCGGCAAGTCCACGCTGCTGCGTTTGATCTCCGGTCTGATTCCGATGGATGACGGCAGCCTGACGCTGGACGGTACACCTATCAAGGCCCCCGGTGCAGACCGCGGATTCATGTTTCAGGAGCACACGCTGTTCCCGTGGCTGTCGATTTACGATAACATCGCGTTCGGTCTGCGCGCCCGTGGCATCTACAAGCAGGAAAAGGACCGCGTAGACGAATTTATCGAGATGGTCGGCCTCAAGGACTTCGAGCATTCGTATCCGCACCAGCTTTCCGGCGGCATGTGCCAGCGCGCGTCTCTCGCAAGAGCACTCGTTGGCAAGCCCAAGGTGCTCCTGCTCGATGAGCCGCTCGGTGCACTCGATGCCTTCACCCGCATGAACATGCAGGACGAGATTCTGCGCATCTGGAAGGAAACCGGCATGACCGCCATCATGGTAACGCATGATGTGGATGAGGCCGTGTATCTTTCGGACAAGGTGGTCGTTATGACACCCCGACCGGGACGCATCACCGGCACGCTGGATATCCGGCTTGCCCGCCCGAGAGCACGCAGCTCGGAGGATTTTCTTCACTACCGTGCAGAGATCCTTCGTCAGCTCCATTACGGCGGCACAATCAAAGAGCCCAACTACTACATTTAAGATCGTATTAAAGAACTCTCGTTCATTATTATCACTTTTATTATACATTTCCCTTGAAAGGACAGAAATCCATGAAAAAGAACGGTATTTTATTTCGAGTGGCAAGCGGACTTCTCGCAGCTGCACTGACACTCTCGCTTACCGCCTGCGGCGGCTCAAGCAGCAATTCGGACGCTTCCGCGGCAGTAGATTCCGGCGCAACCCACCTGCGTCTGATCTACTCTCCTTCTCTCTGTGCCGCACCGATGTACATCGCGATTGAGAACGGCTACTTTGAGGACGAAGGTCTGGACATTGAGCAGGTAACGGTTGACGCAGCACACGTTTCCGAGGCCATCGGCGCGGATCAGGTTGATGTCGGCATGGGCCTGATCGGCAAAATGCTCCAGCCGCTGGAAAACGGCCTGCCCATCAAGTTCACCACCGGCATCCACACCGGCTGCACCAAGCTGCTCGTGCCCGGCGACAGCGATATCAAGAGCATTGCCGACCTCAAGGGCAAGAAGATCGGCGTACCCGGTCTGGCTGACGCGGCAACCGTTATCTCCAAGCGCTCGCTGAGCGCGGCAGGCATCGGCGTGACCGACCAGAACATGGAGGTTGAATTCTCGGTTTACTCCCGCAACGATCTGGCACAGGCACTGCAGAACAGTGCCGTTGACGCAATCGCACTCGGCGACCCGGCGGCTTCTATTGCAGAGGAGCAGTACGGTCTGACCGCTCTCATCGACACCGCAACCGATCCCGAGTACAAGGACGAGTACTGCTGCGCAGCATTCGTCACCAGCAAGCTGGCTGAGGAGAACCCGAAGGCTGCAGCAGCCTTCACACGTGCCGTACAGAAGGCATCTCAGTGGGTACAGGAAAACCCGGACGAGACCGCAAAGATCATCACCGAAAAAGAGTATGTCTCCGGCGACGCGGACTTCTGCGCACAGATTCTCAAGACCTACAACTACAAGCCTTCGGTTCAGGGCGGCTATGACGCACTCAAGCAGAACGCCGAGGAGCTGACCCAGATTGGCGTGCTCAAGGAAGGCACCGATGCGACCAAGTTCGCAGACAATGCATATATCTTCTTCGATGATGTTCCGGATGCACCGGAGAGCGACGCTTCCACCGATACCGCCACTAAATCCACAAAGGCCTCCTCTGTCAGCTTCCAGCCGGCAGCAGCCGCCGAGGCTGAGGACGACTGCTGCAGCGGCAAAATCACCAAGCCCGCACAGGACACAAACGCAAAGGCATAACGTTTTTACAGGGAGGAAAGGATTATGTCGGAACTGAAATGCACACACAGCTGCTCGGACTGCAGCAGACTCGGCTGCCGTTCAGCCAGCGAGGAGCAGTACCCGCCGTTCTGCCTGACGACGAACGTAGATAAGGCACTGCTCGAGGAAACACTTGAAATCTACCGCAATGACCCGGAACAGGGTCTGATCGCCCGCACCTCCGCGTGCATTGAAGGCGAGTTTTACGGCCGCCTGACCCGTGTTGAGGAAACCATCGAGTTCATCAAACGCATGGGCTACAAAAAGATCGGCATCGCGTCCTGCGTCGGTCTGATGCGGGAGGCCTCTATCTTCGCCCGTATTCTCAAGGCAAAGGGCATCGAATATTTCACGGTCGGCTGCAAGGTCGGTGCACAGGACAAGACCGAGATCGGCGTACCGAACGAGAAAAAGCTCAACGGCGGCTGCGGTCACGAGTCCATGTGCAACCCGATCATGCAGGCCAAGACGCTTGCCGCGCACGGCTGCGATTTCAACATCGTGATCGGTCTGTGCGTCGGACATGATACCCTGTTTCTGCGCCACAGCAAGGTTCCGACAACGGTTATGATCGTCAAGGACCGGGTACTGCAGCACAATCCGGTGGCGGCACTGTACGGCGCACAGTCCATGTATTCGCGGTTTAAGGATTTGGGATTGTAAATTCAGCAAACCGGCTGCAATCTGTCACGGTCCGGACTGCATCCCTTTCCCCTTCGGGCATCATCATCTCGCTTTCGCCGTTTTGAATGATTGCAAAAATCCTCCTGTCTTCTTTTGAAGACAGGAGGATTTTTCAGCTTAACCTGTAACAGCGGGCATGGCCGAGGCGGCTCATCTGTTTTTCTCTTTGCCGAGTGTTGAATACAGCACACCGAACACGATAAGCACCGCACCGGCAATAAAGCCGACCGTCATGTGCTCGTGCAGCAGCAGGACACCGAGCACCATCGAGGTGAGCGGCTGAATCGGGTAAAACAGAGAACAGGTGCTCGCCTCTGCACGGGAGAGACAGTAATTCCACAGCGAATGCGGAATGGTCGTGCAGAAAATCGCCACATAAAACAGCACAAGGATGTACTTCGCGTTCAGGAAGTCCATCTCCGGGTGGGTGATGATCTCGCGGAGCATCAGCGGCAGCGTGCCGATAGCGGCAACATAAATACCGTAGGTCGTGACGGTCAGCGCATCATACTTCTGCGAGAACGAGCGCATGAACACACTCAGCGCGCTCCACGTCAGCACCGAACCGAGCGAAAGCGCTATGCCGAGAATATGTCCGCCGCCGGCGTCTCCGCCGACGATGCAGACCGCACCGGCAACCGCGCTGACAATGCAGACGACCTTCTTCATCGTCATGCGCTCGTGCAGCAGCAGCACCGCAAAGAAGCAGATGGCAATCGGGTTCATGCAGTTGATGAGCGATGCCAGCGATGCGCCTGCCAGCTTGGTGCCGTACTGCTGCAGACCGATGGACAGCACATAGCCGCCCAGGCCAAACATGATAATGTATTTCCAGTCGCCGCCCTTGATCCTGCGCGGCTTGCCGTTCGGGTCGGGCTTACGCAGGCGCTGCAGGATGGTCATGGCGATGGCCGCGATGATGTAGCGCAGGCACAGCAGCGTGAACGGCTGAATCACATCGAGCAGTACCTTGCTTGCCGTGTACAGACTGCCCCAGAAAATCGTGGTCAGCGCAAGCAACAGGCAGGTTGTTTTATCGTTCTTTTGTTGTTGCACAGTTTGTCAACTCCCCTTTTGTGCATTATGCTTTTATTATAGCACCACTTTGGCAGATTGAACATAGGACGATATGGTTTTTTAGTGATATTGCATTATACTACTCCCGCACGTTCTCTTCACTCTGAATCAACCACACGATATGAAAAAAGAGGACCCAAAGGTCCTCTTTCACCCAGTTTAGTAAACGTACTCGAACTCGAACTCTCCGATCACGACCGGAGCGCCCTCCTCGATGCCCATTTCCTCCAGCTTGGCGTAAATGCCTGCAGACTGGAGCATACGATCCATATACTGGCGGGATTCGTAGTCGTCGATGTTGACCGAGCCCATAATCTTGTCCACCCATGCACCGGTGACAACATAAGCGTCGCCGTCGCGCTCGATGGTCCAGTCGTTCTCGGTTGCGGCCTTCTCCTCGACCTCAACGAACTCCGGCTCGTAGATGAATACCGGCGGCAGCTGCTGCAGCTCATGCCACGTCAGGTTCATCAGCTCCTTGACGCCCTGGTTGGTCGCCGCGGACAGCTCCGCAAACAGGAAGCCGCGCTCCTCTGCGTACTTGCGGATCTTCTCGACCGGCTCGCGGTCATCGCCCAGCAGGTCGGTCTTGTTGGCAACAATGATCTGCGGACGCGCTGCCAGAAACTCGCTGTAGCCGGCAAGCTCTGCGTTGATCTTTTCAATGTCGTCGATCGGGTCGCGGCCCTCACTGCCTGCCGCGTCAACCAGATGCAGCAGCAGACGGCAGCGGTCAATATGGCGTAGGAAGTCGTGTCCCAGACCGGCACCCTCGCTTGCGCCCTCGATAATACCCGGAATATCGGCCATGACGAAGTTCTGCTCCTCACCAACCGAAACCACGCCGAGGTTGGGCACCAGAGTCGTGAAGTGGTAGTTTGCAATCTTCGGGCGCGCCGCCGAGACCATGCTCAGCAGCGTGGACTTGCCGACATTCGGGAAGCCGACCAGACCGACATCGGCCAGCAGCTTCAGCTCAAGGATAATGTCGCGCTCGACACCCGGCAGACCCGGCTTGGCAAAACGCGGTGCCTGACGCGTCGGCGTTGCAAAATGCGTGTTGCCCCAGCCGCCGTTGCCGCCTTTGGCTGCTACAAACGGCTCGCTGTCGGACATATCCTTCATGACCTGACCGGTTTTCTGATCACGGATGATCGTGCCGCGCGGTACGCGAATGATCAGATCCGCACCATCCTTGCCCTTGCAGCGCTTGCCGCCGCCCGGCTCACCGGGAGCCGCAACATACTTTTTCTTGTAACGGAAATCGAGCAGCGTGGACAGATTGTCATCTACCTTGAAGATGACCGAGCCGCCGCGGCCGCCGTCGCCGCCGTCCGGACCGCCGGCCGCCACATACTTTTCGCGGTGAAAACCAACCTTGCCGTCACCGCCCTTGCCGGATACGATCTTGATTTTTGCAATATCAATAAACATGGTAGTCCTCCTTTCTTCTCAAAGGTGTAATATCTATCTAAAATCAACAAAATCCCAGACGAAGTCTGGGACAATAAAATACCAGTTTGCTTGCAAACTGCAACCACATGACAGGATTTCGTCCAGAAATCCGAGTCATCGGCCCGCCCGCAGGCGAATTGCGCCTCCGGCGCAATCATTTAATCGCGGCACTCCGTGCCGCAACAAAACGTCCAGCTTTGCCGGATGTTTTGTTACCCCGACCCAGCCGCATTGTGCGGCGCCGTTGGGGTATCAAATTTCGGTTTCGCAAGGAACCGGAATTTGAATATAGGGGGCTTTTGAAGCCCCCTATACGCAACGCTATAATTACTGCGGGTAAACGGAAACCTGCTTGCGGTCCTTACCCAGACGCTCGAAGCGAACAACGCCCTCAACCTTTGCGAACAGGGTGTCGTCCTTACCGCGGCCAACATTCACACCCGGGTGGATCTTGGTGCCGCGCTGGCGAACCAGGATGTTGCCTGCCGGTACGGTCTGACCGTCTGCACGCTTTACACCCAGTCGCTTGGACTCGGAATCACGACCGTTCTTGGTCGAACCAACGCCCTTTTTATGAGCGAAAAACTGTAAGCTAATCTTCAGCATCTGCTTGCACCTCCATTACGTTCAAGAAATCAGAATAGTTTTGTTCCAGTTCGGAAAAATGCAGCTTCAGAGCACAAAGTGCATCCTGTCCGCGTTCCACATCGCCTTTCGGCAGCGTAAAGCGGATATGCGCCCCGTCATCCTCGATGAGAGTATCGACCGGAATATGCTGTACATCATACAGCAGCGCATGCGTCAGCATAACCGCACTGGAGATCGCTGCGCAAACGATGTCCTCCCCTTCCTCCGCATAGCCTGCGTGGCCGAGAATGTCCACCGCGAGGATTTTATCCTCCTGCAGCGAAAAAGTGACTTTGGTCACGGTCTTACGCCTTGATGGACGCGATGGTCACCTTGGTGTACGGCTGACGATGACCCTGACGACGGCGATAACCCTTCTTCGGCTTCATCTTGAAGATGTTGATCTTCTTGCCCTTGCCGGTCTTCTCAACCGTGCCGGTTACAACCGCGCCGGAAACGTACGGAGCGCCTACGGTGATGGAATCACCCTCGCCTACTACCAGAACCTCATCAAAGGATACGGTAGCACCGTCCTCTACGCCGAGCTTCTCAACGTAGATTACGTCGCCCTCGGATACCTTGTACTGCTTGCCGCCAGTTTTCAGAATGGCATACATGTGTTTTCCCTCTCTTTCGTTGTAGAGTCACGCTTGGCACGGCGGTGCATCGTTTGATACACACTTACAAAAGCCTATGCACAATGCGGCTTCTAATAGCATAGCACAAGAGGCACGAACTGTCAAGTCCATGCCTCTGATTTTTTTAATTTTTCCGCAGATTATGCGTTTGCATCCGCAGATGCGGAGGAAGCGCTGCTGTCAGACGAATTGTCGGACGCACTGCTGTCGCCCGAACTGTCAGAGCTGTTATCCGAGCTGCTGCTATCGCCCGAACTGCTGCCGGAAGCCGTGGTATTGCTGCTGTTATTGAAGAACGAAGCAACAAAATCATAGAAGCCGGACGGAATCGTGCTCGTCGAGCCGGTTGCGCTGCGGTCGGTGCTGACAAAGCCGGTGTCGCCCTCTGCAAGACCGATCACGCGGTCGGTGAACAGCACATAGTACTGGCAGATCGGTGCATCGCCGGTGGAAGCGGCATAGCCGGAAGCGTCATCGCGGTACTCGCCCAGCTTGTCCTGCAGATAGCCCTTCGGAACGCTGATGTAGCGAAGCTGCGAGCCGGTGCTCTGTACTACATAAACGCCGTCGTTCAGCATCGGGATCAGATCCACGATGCTGTTGGTCTCTGCGGTCTTAGCCGCAGGAAGCGTTGCGGTGATGCTGCTCTGCAGGGTCTGATTCTCCTGCGTCAGCGCACCAATCTGTGCGGACAGATTGTCCTTATCCTTATTCAGTGTTTCGATCTGCGAGTTCAGGTCCGCAATTTTACTGCCGCGGGACTTGAACAGTCCGCCGAAGATGATCGTCAGCAAAAGCAGTACCAGCACGGCAATGCAGAGCACCATGCGGTAATTCAGCTTGACCGATGCTCTGCGCATCGGCTTGCCTTTGCCCATACGCATGCCGGAACGCACCGGACGTGCCGGCTGACGTCTGCCTGTGCGTGCGGGACGCTCACTGCGGTCGAGGCTGCTCGAGCGCTCACTGTGGTCCGAGGCACTTTCGAACCGGCTGAAGTCCGGCTCAAAGCGGTCGAATCTGTCGAAGCGGTCGTTCTGATCGTTCTGATCCATCATTAATTCTCCTGCCTTTCAGCTGCGCTTACTTGGACGGATTTTCGATGACCTGAACCTCACCGTTGGAGTGGCCGACGATCATGCGCTTGCACATGTTGAGGAACAGACCATGCTCCAGCACGCCGAGCATGCCGGTCAGCTTGGAGTAAACGTCCTGAATGTCAAAGCCTGCGCCGAGGTGCAGATCCGCGATGAAGTTGCCGTTATCGGTAACGAAGGTCTTGCCGTCGCGTACACGCAGAACCGGATTCCAGCCGTAAGCTGCCATGCGCTCCATCGCCTGCTTGGAGCCGTACTGTGCGATCTCAACCGGCAGATGGAAAGCGCCGATCTTGTCTACCAACTTGGACTCGTCCATGATCCAGATAACTTCCTTCGCCATGGATGCAACGACCTTCTCGCGGTACAGCGCGCCGCCGCCGCCCTTGATGGCGTTGAACTGCGGGTCGATCTCATCTACGCCGTCGATTGCCAGATCAACATGATCCAGCTCGTCGATGGTCAGCAGCGGGATACCCAGCTCACGCGCCTGCGCCTCGGTAGCCTTGGAGGTCGGGATCGCCTGAATCTTCAGGCCGTTCTTTACCATCTCGCCTACTGCATTTACCATGTGGTACGCAGTGGAACCAGTGCCCAGACCAACAACCATGCCGTCCTTTACATACTCTGCCGCCTTATCGCCGGCAAGCTTCTTCATATCCATTATATTCGTCCTCCCCTGACGTGATAAACCGTATGTTGCGGTTAACTCATTAGCTTTATTATAGAATGAATCCGGACAAAGGTCAATCTTTTCTAATTTACAAAATAAAAACAATCCCGCCGAAATTTGGTGGGATTGCAAAAGCAGTCGAT
Organism: Butyricicoccus sp.; assembly: GCF_977037065.1. Classification (NCBI taxonomy): domain Bacteria; kingdom Bacillati; phylum Bacillota; class Clostridia; order Eubacteriales; family Butyricicoccaceae; genus Butyricicoccus; species Butyricicoccus sp. Next base: position 19,752 of record NZ_CDRQNY010000006.1, read on the forward strand.
TTCTGTTATACTTGTCGTTAAGAAAGGTGCTGCCGCGCCTGCGGTAGGCGGTTAAGTCTTGCCCCTGTAAAGGGGGTGGTTTTATGGAATATCTCGTAATTCTTGTAGTGATACTTGTACTTATTGAGCGTATTTTAGGACCAAAGAAGAAATAACCGCCTCTCACTCCCAATGATTGCGGTTATTTCTTCCGTTTTCTTTAGGGGCTGACCGTCTACCGGCAGCGCCTTTCGTTATCTTTAGTATACCCGCCCGCACCCGGATTGTCAACCCGGATACGGGCGGTTTTTGTTTACTGAATGCCGTGCTGGAGCTTTGCCGCCTTGAGCGTATTCTTCATCAGCATGGTGATGGTCATCGGACCGGCGCCGCCCGGAACCGGCGTCATGTAAGAGGCCTTTTCCATAACCTCCGGCGCCACATCGCCGCAAACCTTGCCCTCGGCGTTGCGGTTGATGCCAACGTCAATCACCACTGCGCCCTCCTTGACCATATCCGGCGTAATAAAGCCTGCCTTGCCGACAGCGGCTACCAGAATATCCGCACGGCGGCACACCTCTGCAAGATCCTGCGTACGGCTGTGGCAGATGGTAACCGTACCGTGACGGTGCAGCAGCAGCATGCTCATCGGCTTGCCGACGATATTCGAGCGGCCGACCACGACGCACTCCTTGCCCTTCGGGTCGATCTTGTACTCGTCGAGCAGCTCCATGACACCCGCGGGCGTGCACGGCACGAAATCAAAATTGCCGACCATGATCTTGCCGACATTGACCGGATGGAACGCGTCCACGTCCTTCTTCGGGTCAATGGCGTCGATGACCGCCTGCTCGGAAATATGCTTCGGTACCGGCATCTGGCACAGGATGCCCGAAATTGCCGGGCTCTCGTTCAGCTGTGCGATCAGACCGAGCAGTTCCTCCTGCGTGGTCTCCTCGGGAAGCGCGTACTTCTCGCTGTAAAAGCCGCACTGCTCGCAGGCGCGCTCCTTATTGCGGACGTAAATCTCGCTCGCCGGATCGTTGCCGACGATAATAACCGCCAGACCCGGCGTTACACCCTGCTTTTTCAGTTCTTCGGTCTCTGCCAGAATGCTGCCGCGCACCTTCGCGGACAGTGCCTTGCCGTCCATTCTTACTGCACTCATGTTGTCGTTCTCCTTTATCGTGAAATGTTATTCGCCTTTTTTCTCGTCCGCCTTGTCCTGCTCCGGCGCGTAGAATGCCTTCTCAACCTTGATGCGGTTATACTGCCGTACCAGCACAACAATCGCCGCAATGCAGCTTATGCCGGCCAGCAGCTGCGATACGCGCACCGGGCCGAGATACAGGCTGTCCGTCCGCAGGCCCTCGATCCACGCACGGCCCAGACCGTACCACGCTACATACAGCAGTGCCATTTCGCCCCCAAACTTGCGCTTCTTCGAGTAGAAATGCAGTGCAATAAAGCCCACCAGATTCCACAGTGACTCATACAGGAAGGTCGGATGCACCGGAGAGGCGCCGTCAATGCTCATGCCCCACGGCAGAGAGGTTGCACCGCCATGTGCCTCACCGTTGACAAAGTTGCCCCATCTTCCGATGCACTGACCGATCAGCAGACCGAACGCCGCCAGATCGCACAGGCTGGCAAACGACAATTTCTTAATTCTGCTGTACACCGCCAGTACAATCACAACACCGATGACCGCACCGTAAATCGCAATGCCGCCCTTCCAGATGGCGATGATCTCATTCGGATGCTGGCTGTAATAGCCCCATTCAAACGCCACATAGTAAATACGGGCGCAGATGATGCCGACCGGCACACAGATGATCAGGCAGTCCATCAGATTGTCCGACGTAACGCCGAACTCCTTCGTCCGCCGATTGACATACAGCGCCGCCAGCACAAAGCCCAGGCAGATAATAATGCCATACCAGTAAATATCCTTGCCGAACAGATTGACGGCGACACGGTTGATGTTAAAATCCAGTCCGAGCGCCGGAAATGAAATTGCGTGTTCCATGATCTTTCTTCTTTCTATCGTTACTTCTGCTCTACCACCGACATGGTCGAGCGGTTCGGCTGTGCCCAGCGGCGGAGCATTTCCTGCACATCCTCCGCATGGATGGTGTCAAACAGCCCGGCAAAATCCAGATAATGCTCGCCCGCAAAAACAGAAGCGATCTCCTGCCGTGCATACAGATCGGGCACATCCAGCATACGCAAACGCATGCCGTACAGCGCGTTCTTCATACGGCGGAACAGCTTCGGCTCGATGCCCTCCTGCGCCAGCCGTGCAGTCTCCCGCTCAAGTGCTTCGCGCACAGCCGCCGGATCTCGGCTCTCGCCGCCGAGGATCGCGCATGCGCCATCCGGAATGAGCGAATAATCCACATCAAAATCACGTCCGAGCAGCCGCTTCTCGTACAGCTTTGCATACAGCGGAGAGGTATCGCCGCACAGAATACGCACCGCCAGATCACCAATCAGACTGCGGCGCAGGCGGCTTTCGCCTGCCGGAACCGGCTCGTCCTTAAAGCCGACCATGCACTGCGGCAGCGACACCTGCATTTTGCGCATCACCACCGGCTGATGGACTTCCGCGCGGCGCTCGCCGTAATGACGCTGACCGATCTCGGGTGCGTCCTGCGGTGAAATCTCCTCTGCCATGCGGCATACCTGATCGAAGTCCGCTGTGCCGCACACCACGAGTGCCATGTTCTTCGGACTGTAAAACGCACGGTGACAGGTGTACAGCAGCTCCGGTGTAATATGCGAAATGCTCTCCTCGCTGCCCGGAATGGACACGCGCACCGGATGATTGCGGTACAGGCCCTCATACGCGCCGACGAACACCTCCCAATTGGGTGTGTCCTCTACCATGCGGATCTCCTGATTGATAATGCCGCGTTCCTTCTCCACGTTTTCATCCGTGAAGTACGGCGTGAACACGAATTTAAGCAGAATCTTCAGATTCTCCTCAAACCGGTCGGTGCAGGAAAAGTGATACGCCGTCATGGTGTGGCTTGTGAAGGCGTTCGGACTTGCACCGGTGCGTGCGAATTTCTGCAGTGCATTGCCGTCCTCATCCTCGAACATCTTATGCTCAAGGAAGTGCGCAACGCCTGCCGGTGTGTCATACCGCTTGCCCTCAAAGGTGAACGATGCGTCCACCGAACCGAAATCGGTCGCCAGAATGGCGAAGGTCTTGCTGAAACCCTTCTTGGGCAGATAGCAGATGCGCAGACCGTTTGCCAGCGTGCGGGTCTGCATACTCTCGTGCAGAGCGGAATAATTCTTTGTCATTTTGCCGCTCCCTTCATAAAGAATACCGTGTCAAGCGCTGTGCTCTGTGCCGCAGCAATGACCTGCTCGCGCGTGATGTCGGTCACCTGCTCGATGCGCTCCTCGGGCGATACGAGCGTGCCTGCAGCCGCCTGTCCCATCCAGTAGCGCTCGAGTGTAAGCGGGTCGTCGAGCATGGTGCGCCAGCCGTTGACCAGCGTTTTGCGTGCGCTTTCGAGTTCTGCGTCCGTAATTTCGCCCTTGCGGCACAAATCCAGCTGGTGCAGGATTTCATCGCGTGCGACCTCGAAATTTCTGTTCTCAATGCCGGAGTTGACAATCATCAGTCCCTTAGAGGCGACAAACTGTGCGCTTGCATAGTAGCACAGCGACTTTTTCTCGCGTACGTTGAGAAACAGCTTCGCGCTTGTCGAGCCGCCGTAGATGGTCTGGAACATCCAGTACGCCGCCGGTTCTCCGCCGGTCAGTGATGCACCGCCGGTACGGAAGCCGAGCGACAGCTTGCCCTGGGTTACCTCGGCATCCTCAACGACCTCACGAACATCACCGGCAGGCCGCGCCTGCACGACCGTGTGCGGCTGATACAGCGTGCCCTCGCGCGGCTGGGCCAGCGGCGTTGCCATGAAGTGCGCTTCCACCTCGTCCGGCATCATCGTACCGCAGTAGAACAGCTCCACCTGCGCCTCACTCAGCGCACGGCGATAGGCCGCGTACAACGTTTCCGGCGTAATGCGCTCCGCCTGCTCGATCGTACCGAGCGCGGACTTGCCGTAGTCCTCGTTTTCGCACATGATCTCATTCAGCCGGCGCGGCGCCCACGAACGCGGATCATTTTTAAGTGCAGCAATGCGGTCGATCAGGTTGCCGCGCTCGCCCTCTGCATAGGCGGCGCAGAACAGGCCGTCCTGCAGATACGGATCGTACAGCAGATCGCACAGCAGACCGATCACACCGGCGGTCAGGCCGTCGGCTCCCGGTGCATAAGCCTCATCAATACAGTCGGACAGAAAGCCGATGCACAGGTTTTCGCCCTCCTTGCGCACTGCAGCTTCAATACGCGCACCGTACAGCTCGTCAAGCGCGGTGCCGAACGCCTGCATATCGTTCAGCTTGGCCGTGCCGCGGCGCAAAACCTGCGGCAGACACGCGCGCAGCGCGGCATCCTCGCCGCCAAGCGGCAGCACCAGCATCGCACGCAGCACTGCCCGCTTAAACTTCGGTGTGGTCACGCAGGTGAGATTGATTCCCTCACCCAGCGTTTTTCGGGTCACTTGTTGCATAATTTCCCTCGATTCCGGAAAAGTTTGTCTAACGGGTTATATTATACCGTATATGTGGGAGTAACGCAAACGTAGTTTATGTGAAGTTGCGGCGGTTTAACCGCAACGCAGGCTATTCCGGCACCGACCCGCTAGGATGCACGAACCGCACAGGCGGTTCGCCCTATCCGGGCGGCATTTCTCAGCACCGGCTGAGCGGGGTACTCGAACTGCGCAAGCGTGTTCGTCCCTTTCCGGGCTGAGAGTTTTCCGCTGAACCTCAGCGGGGGATTCGCCGTCTGCGGACGGCGGGAACGTGCCGCGCCCCGCGGCGGGGGCAAAAAGGAAGGACAACCTACGGTTTTCCTTCCTCTTTGAACTCCTACCTTTCCCTTGCTTCCTAATCTGGCGCAGATTTCCTATATGTGACCGCTGCGAAAAGGTGGAGAAAGACACGCTGCGGTAACCCGACTGCCGTTCCCCTGTTTCGCAGCGGTCACATGTCGGCAATCTGCGCCAGACCCTCCCAAAAGGAAGTGGGAGTTAAGAGGGTAGAAACCTTGGTGTCTACCCTCTTGCCCCGCCGCGGGGCGCGGCGAATCTCCGCGCTCCGCAGAGCGCAACTCCTCGCTTGATTTCAAGCGAAAAACCTCCCGCCCGGAAAGGGTGAACCGCCTGCGCGGTTCAGGTCCCCCGGTCTACCCGTGCAGGAAAAGGTGCCGCCCGGACAGAACGTAGCGCTGCGCGCCTCGTATGCCCCGGAAAGTCGGTGCTCCTAAAAAACAAAAATAAAAACCACTCACTTTCGTGAGTGGTTTTCGTGGTGGAAGTTAACGGGCTCGAACCGCTGACCCTCTGCTTGTAAGGCAGATGCTCTCCCAGCTGAGCTAAACTTCCAAGTGGTGACCCGTGGGGGAATCGAACCCCCGTTACCGCCGTGAAAGGGCGGTGTCTTGACCGCTTGACCAACGGGCCAAGGGAAAATGGTAGCGGTAATTGGACTTGAACCAATGACCTTCCGGGTATGAACCGGACGCTCTAGCCAACTAAGCTATACCGCCATATCCTTTTCCGTTGTTATCGCCCGCTCGCTGACGACTTGTTTAGTATAGTCCATAATCGAGTAAATGTCAACACCTTTTTTTAAATTTTTTTGAAAAAGTTTTGGAACCGATTTTTCCGCTATTTCCCACCCTGTTCCAGACTGTCCAGAAGCTGTTCGTAAAACGCCTCATTCCAGGTATGCGTCTGCGCCAGTTCTTCTCCGGTGAGCATAAAATACTGATCGGATACATATTCGCCTCTGTCCGGAATCGGGTCGTCAAACGTGCAGTCGATGTAATATGTTGTGCCGCCCAACCGCACAGCATTCCAGCCGTGGTTCATTTCCTCGGATGCGACATAGATGACCTGAATGCCTGCCGCCTTGCACAGCATCTCATACGCGCGGCCGTAACCGGCACACACAGCCTTATGATCGAGCAGCGCGCCGTCTGCCGCGAAAGCGGGTGCCGAGCCGTCCGGAGCGTCCTCCTCTGCCGTATCCACATCGTACTCACACTGGCGGATGAGGGTATCGTGCAGCGCACGCAGCTTCTCCTCTGCGGTCATGGTCTGCGAAACCGAGCCTGCCGCCAGAACCCTGGCGTACTCCCACGCCTGCTCCTGCCGCGCCTGCCGAGAAACCTCAGTGTTCAGCTCAATGGTCTTATTCGGCCGTGTTACCGCGTGCAGCGCGAATGCGTATGGATACTGCGCCTCCAGTGCCCGGTACACCTCGTCCGCGTCCACGTTGTCCTCGCGGAAGGCAACGCCGTTTCCGCCGTTCTCCGCGTCCTGCCGGAGCAGATCTGCCGCCTGATAGACATTATCCACCGGCTTCGCCTGCAGATACGGCAGCCAGAATGCACCGCCGCCAAGCAGAGTCATGGTCAGCAGAAAGCCGAAAAATCGTCTCATACGTCCCCTCCTTCGGGTATGACAAAGCGGGCGGCTGCGCCGCCCGCTGTCTAACCGTCAAAACGCGCCGCGCTTCGACAAAAATGCAATTATCACATCAGCTTCACGGTGTAATATACCGCAGTGATGAACAGATATGCCGCTGCCGCACCCAGTGCGATCATGACATGACTTGCCGCAACTACAACGACCGCCGTCAGCGCTACCATCACGATCGGCGTAATGGTGAGCATCAGGTACGCGTTCTTGCTGAACCGGGTGTCGATCTTGCTGCCGCGGAAGGTGAACTTGCCCTTCTTGCGGCGCAGAGAAGCCGTAACACCGATCTGGATCAGCGCCAGCACCGCGGTACCTGCTACCGCCACGGTGGACATCCACGTATGGTTAGCCGAAACCAGTGCACGATGAATCACCAGCATCGCCGCAACACCCACACCGGTATCTACTGCAATCAGGAAAAATTCCGGCGCATAAGAATGATACACCAGATAATACACTGCCAGAACCGGCAGAACAACATACATCGCCTTGATCGGCATGGTGCCGTAGTAGTTGATCGCAGTCAGGAATACGATGGCAACGATGCTTGCAATCAGCATATTGCGTCCGCATACGATGCGGCGCACGCTGCTGCGCTTGCCTGCATGCTCCTGTCCCAGCATGATAATGCCGGCTGCCGCGCCGACAATGCCCACGCCGAGCAGCACCCGCGTTACCAGCACGCCGGTCTTCCAGGTGTTGCTGTAGCCCAACAGACGCTCGAGGATCATCAGCACCAGCACGCCGAGCAGGCACACGCTGAATACCGCGAGTACCTTGTTGGTGGTATACTCTTCCTGAGAAATTGGCTTTTTACCCACATTGTTTTTTGCCAATGTTTAACACTCCCTTTATTTCTTCTCACATGTTGCCGCCGGCATAGAGCACGGCCGCAAGCGCCGCAATCGGCGCAGTCTCACACCGCAGGATGCGTGTGCCGAGCGAAACGCTCTGCAGTCCCGCGTCCACGGCTGCCTTTGCCTCAGCCGGATCGAAGCCGCCTTCCGGCCCGACCATCAGCGAAACCGTGTCCTTGACACCGCCTGCAAGCGCGTCGTGCAGACCGGTCCGCTTCTCGTTTTCGTAGAAAAACAGTGCCGTTTCACTTTGCGCCGCCTGCATGATCGCCTGAGCGACCGGTACAACGGCTGCCACCTCCGGCAGACGTCCTCTGCCGCACTGCTTTGCTGCCTCGGCAGCGATTTTACGCCAGCGTTCCACCTTCTTTTCGGTCTTATCCGGTCGGGAAACGCAATTCTTGGACAGATACGGCACGATACGGCTGATGCCGAGTTCTACCGCCTTCTGCACGATAAATTCCATTTTGTCGCCCTTAGGCAGCGCCATAAACAGCGTGATAGCCTGCTTCGGCTCGGTATCCGCCGCGTGGCAGCTTACGACCCGGCAGGTCACGGCTTCCTTCTCCACGGCTTCCACCGTGCAGTCAAAATCCATTCCGGCACCGTCACACAGGGTAACACCTTCGCCGACACGCAGACGCAGAACACGTCCCGCATGATGCGCGTTTTCTCCGGTAAGGGTCAGCACGCCGTCCTGCGGCTGCTGATCGACAAAAAATCGAGGCATAATAATCAAATAACCTTTCCTATTTTAGCAAAAAAACAGCCGTTTGGCAAGTGAACATTCCGTGAATCCTGAAATAAATCACTTTTTCGCAGCAAAAGCACTCCAGTCATCGCTCTTCTCGTGCGAAAGAATCGTAAATCCGCTCTTTTCCAGCGCCGTGCGCACCTCCTCGGCACGCTCGTTGAGGATGCCGGAGCAGATCAGCGTACCGTCCTTGACCAGCTTATCCGCAAACATGGGCGACATGCCGATGATGACATCAGCCACGATGTTCGCCACGATCACGTCGTAGCCGCCGCCGATGTCCTCGGCAAGCTTCGGGTCGCGCAGCGCGTCGCCGCACAGCCCCCTGCCGATCTCAACATGGTTCTTTTCTGCATTTTCGTGTGCAGTTTTCAGGCAGTTCTCGTCGATATCGACGATAGTCTGCACATCCGCACCGAGCATAGCCGCCGCAATGGCCAGAATACCCGAGCCGGTGCCCATATCGAGCAGCTTGTCACCCGGCTTTACCGCATCCTCGAGCGCCATCATGCACAGCTGGGTCGTATCGTGGCTGCCGGTGCCGAAGGACGACGCCGGGTCGATCTCAAGAATACGGCGGCCCTGCGGGTCCTCAACCGTCTCCCACGAGGGCTTGATCATAAAGCCGCGTCCCACCGGGAACGGCTTGAAATACTGCTTCCAGCCCCACTCCCAGTCCTCCTGACGGGTCAGCGCGGTTTCGGTACACAGTCGGCCCCAGGCGTGCTCCTCATCGCGTGCCTTGAGGTTTTCCAGCGCGGCACGGATATCCGCGTACTGCTTTGCACCCTCGTCGCTGTCCGGCAGATAGATCTTCAGACAGGTTTCCTGCGCGCGCTTCTCGCGCACGAGATCCTCGTCTACATAGTCCCAGTATATTTCGGTGTCCTTGAGAAATTCTTCAAAATCCGCCGCATCCTCGAGCACATAGCCTTCTACGCCGTTGTCCTCGAGCAGTGCCTCGACCGGACCGATGCCCTCGGTCGTCGTGTAGATCGTAACTTCTCTCCAGTCCATAGGTTCCACCCTGCCTTTCCTATCCAGATAACCGCGCTCCGCGCGGTATTCAATAACAATTTGCTTGCATAATTGCAACTACAAGACCGGTTTTCGTCCAGAAAACCGAGTCTTTGGTCCCGCCCGCAGGCGACTGCCGCTCTGCGGCAGCATTCAATCCGCGGCGCATTGCGCCGCAACAAAACCCGCGACATGTGCGTGGGTTTTGTTTCCCCGCCCCAGTGCCCCTGGGGCACGTCATTCGGGTATCGAAAGGCGGTTTCTCCGGAACCGTCTTTCGTATATAGGGGACTTTTGAAGTCCCCTATAAGCGGATCATGCCGTATTTCGTCTCGAAGTACGAAATGACCGCGTCTTCCTGCTCCCATGTGCCGTCATACAGTGCCAGTCCCGGAAAAACCCGCAGACCCTGCTCGAGCAGGTCGGCAGATTCCGCGCACAGGCACAGCGGACGCGAGATCATATAGCGGGATTCCTCCAGTGTGACAACATCCTCTTCGGTTTCGAGCAGTAGCTTGAACGCGCCCGAATCATCCTCGGCTTCGATGAGATCCTCATCCAGATGCGGACCGCACTCGATCTCGTCCGAAATGTCGATGGTCGGAGCGATAAAATGCGCGTGCTTGCCATCCGGCGCACAGATAAAATCATCGTGATCGCGCGGCAGCGTTTTGCACGCCACCTGATTGCCGTGCAGCGCTGCGACGAATGCTTCCGTAATGTCGGGCACAATGACCTCGGTGTTGTACAGTGTGGTTTGAGGCAGCCAGTCCGCGTGCATGCACACGCCGAGCGACAGCCGCGCATACGGCGCCGCGATTTCGAGCGCCTGCGTCAGCGATTCGGGATCGTGTGCGCTGATCAGCACAGTCGTAACGCCAATGCGCTGCAGCACACCGATAGCTGCCCGCACATCTGTGCCGTCCGGCAGATGGCCTTCATCGTCCTCCACCTGCAGCTCCGCAATTACCGTTCGGCCGCACAGATCGCCCAGAGCCAGCACAGCGGCACGCAGTGCCGGAAACGTCGGCGCGCCATGCAGATAATAGAACGCCGCATCGTCGTGCAGCAGCGGACGAAAGGCATCCTTGCACTGCTCAATATAGTGCATGGTGATCGGGCGTTCGCAGTGCTCAGCATCGGGTTCGGGCGGGCACTCGAGCGCCATGCCGACCGGCAGCGGTGCCAGTTCTTCAGACCATGCATCACACAGTTCGGCATTCGGTGCAAGCGCGCCTGCAAACCGCTCAGGCGCAGTATGATACAGCGGAATTGCCGCCGGATCGTTCAGCAAAAGCTGCGGTTTATGCTCGGATTGACATAAAGGAATATCCAAGGTTGTTCTTCCTCCTAAGAAGATGAAAAATATTCATATTTCAGTTGATAAAGTTTACTTTTTCGTCCAGCTGCCGTCACTCTTAACGGTATACTGCTGCGGTTTTGCCGCCGCCAGCCTGCACATTTCAAGTGCGCTCTGCAGCTGATCGTCCACCAGATAGGTCTGGCCGTTCAGCGCGGTAACCGCTTCGTCCAGTGCACTCAGCATCTCCGGAGACGCATACAGCGCCGCAGGCAGATCGTAAGCCGCCCGGAAGGACGCTACCGCGTCCGCTACGTCGCCGTCATACCTGCCGGTTGCTTCGGTGAGCAGCCCCAGTAGTGACAGACGCTCGGTCATGGCGTAAACCGCGTCCGAGCTGTCGCCAAAACGCAGGGTTGTGCTCGTATCGAGCGGTTTCAGGTCCTTGGTATTGACCGTAACCTTGCGGTTTTCCAGCTGGATATCCGGCGTCAGGCCGACGCCTTCCCAGCAGCCCTGCTTGGGCAGCTCGAGTTCCAGCGTGGTGATGACCAGCTTGTCGCCGTTTACCAGATCAATGTGGAACTGACCCTGTCCCTTGCCGTAGGTCTTGCTGCCGATGAGCGTTGCCGAGCCGGTGTCCTGCAGGCTGCCTGCCAGCAGCTCCGCCGCGGAAGCCGTGCCGCCGTCCACCAGAACGACAATCTTGCCCAGCGGCAGCGCGTTGCCGGTCGAATAGGTCTGCTCCAGGCCGCCCATATCATCGCGGTAGCGGACGCCGGCAAGCTCTGCATCCTTGACCGGTGTCATAGCATTCGCCATTTTGAGCGCCGCGTCGATCAGGCCGCCGCCGTTGCCGCGCAGGTCGAGAATGACCGCACGGGTGTTCTTGGACGGCAGGCTGTCCCAAATCTCCGAAAACGCCGACCAGTCGTTCTGCGAGCCGATGGCGCTGACCTTGATATACTCCACACCGTCCGCCATCGTCTTGTTGGAAACGTACACGCGGTTGACCTGACGGCGCTCACAGGTAACGGTAATGTCCCGTCCGTAGCGGCGCACGGTCAGCTTGACCGACGTGCCTTCCTCGCCGCGCAGCTTAGATGCTACATCGGCATTTTTCAGCTTGGTTGCGTCCTCACCGTTGATTTTCACGATAAGATCGCCAATCTGCAGGCCTGCTTCCTCCGCCGCTGAATAGCGCATGACCTCCGCGATCTGTACGCCGTTTTCTGTCTCCTGCAGGCCGACACCGATGCCGACAAAGCCCTCAAGCGTCGAAAATCCCTGCGAATACTCCTCGCTCGACAGATACATGGAATGCGTATCGAGCAGCGAGAGAATGTCGTTGAGTACGTCATACATCTCATCCGGATGCTTTTCCAGATATTTATTGATATAGTTCTGCAGAACGTACGGATCATGCTCTGCCTTGAGGCCGAAAGCATCAATGAGCGCCCAAACGCCGTCAAACCACGTTTCGCTCTGTCCGTCCTGCGTGATCGCACCGGCGGAGGCGGTCATCATTGCCGCCGTCATCGCCAGTGCCGCTAATCTTTTGGCTAATTTTTTCATGTGGTTCTCCTCCGCGCTCAGCGCGGCAAAAAATCCGTTTTGCTTGCAAAACGTAACCGCATGGCAGGTTTTTTACCGAAAAACCGAGCCATTGGTCCCGTCCGCAGACGGCCGCCGTTACACAGCGGCTTTCAATCAGCGGCGCATGCGCCGCAACAAAACCCGCGACATGTGCGTGGGTTTTGTTACCCCGACCCAGCGCTCTTGGAGCGCGTCATTCGGGTATCGAAGTATGGTTTCTCCGGAACCATACTTCGTATATAGGGGACTTTTGAAGTCCCCTATACGTTGTCACATGGACTCCGGTGCATCTACGCCGATGAGTTTCAGCACGTTCTCAATGGTCTGCTTTGCTGCCAGGCACAGGGTCAGACGCGCATCACGGACAGTCGGCTCGGCATCCTTGATGCGGCAGGCATTGTAGAAATGATGGAACTGCTGCGCCAGTGCAACGGCGTATTTGTTGAGGCGCGACGGATCGCGGCTGACAGCGGACTGCACGATCTCCTCGGGCAGCAGAGCAACCTGCTTGATGAGCTGACGCTCATCTGCGCCGGTCAGCACGGACAGATCGGTCTTGCCGGTATCCGGCAGCGCAATGCCGCTCTCCTGTGCGTTCTTGAGCACGGAGCAGATACGCGCGTGCGCGTACTGCACATAGTACAGCGGGTTGTCGGAATCCTGCTTGATAGCAAGGTCAAGGTCGAACTCCATCTGGGTCTCCGCCGCGCGGGAATTGAAGAAGAAACGCGCTGCATCTACCGGAATCTCGTCGAGCAGGTCGGTCAGGGTCAGGCTCTTGCCGGTACGCTTGGACATGCGGACAACCTCGCCGCCCTGCATCATGCGGACAAGCTGCATGAGCACGATCTCCAGACGGTGCGAGCCGTCCAGTCCGAGTGCGTCCAGAGCGCACTGCAGACGCTTTACATGACCGTGATGGTCAGCACCCCAGATGTTGATAACACGGTCAAAGCCGCGCTTCTCAAACTTATTGCGATGGTAGGCAATATCCGCCGCAAAGTAGGTATAAAAACCGTTTGCACGGCGCAGAACGTCGTCCTTGTCGCAGCCGAAGTCAGTCGAACGGAGCCACAGTGCGCCGTCCTCGGTCTCGTAGGTTGCGCCCTTGGCGGTCAGCATGTCGATGGTCTCCTTGACGTAACCGCTCTCATGCAGAGTGGACTCGCGGAACCATACGTCGTAGTTGATCTTGTAACGCTTGAGGTCGCGCTCCATGCGGGCAATGTTGGTCGGCAGACCGTAACCCTCGATAACGGCGAAGCGCTCCTCCGGGGTCTTTTCGAGCAGGCTGTCGCCGTACTGCTCTACCAGATCATGCGCCAGCGCCTTAATGTCGTCGCCCTGATACCAGGAAGCGTCAAACTCGATGGCGTCCTCGCCCTTGATCTCCTGGATATAGCGGCCCTCGACCGAGTGCGCGAACTTGTCTACCTGATTGCCTGCATCGTTGATGTAGAACTCACGGGTAACGTCGTTGCCGGACCAGTCCAGAACCGAGGACAGGCAGTCGCCCAGAACACCGCCGCGTGCATTGCCCATGTGCATCGGGCCGGTCGGGTTGGCGGAAACGAACTCTACCATGACCTTTTCCGGCTTTTTGCTCTCGGTACGGCCGTAATTCTCACCCATAGCGAATACACCGCGGACAGCCTGCTCGTACCAGCCCTGATTCAGCGTGAAATTCATAAAGCCGGGGCCTGCGATGGTCACGGTGTCAAAGCAGCTGCCCTCGAGATCGAGGTTGGCTACGATGCTCTCCGCGATCTTGCGCGGCGCCATATGCAGCGGCTTTGCGCACTGCATGGCAAAGGTGGATGCCCAGTCGCCGTTGGAGGAATCCTTCGGGGTCTCTACTGCAACCGGAGGAATGGTGCCCTCAGGCAGCTCGCCTGCGGCTACAGCCTTGCGGTACGCCGCTTCTACAACGCGGGTTGCTTCGGCGCGTGCGATTTCGTATGCGTTCATGTGTACACTCCTATATCTAAAATCTCTTATTTTTACTTTGTTAAACGACCTGAATGTTCGGTTTGGTCGATACCGTCATCTCAAAGTGGTGTTCTCCCATGAGAGAGTTGTCCACCTCGACCGTATAGTCAATGATAAGGTGTCCGCCGTTCTCGCCGATGGTGTTGTGCACCCGCGAGGTGTGGGTGGCGATAGCCATTTCGCTGCCGACCGGCGTCTGATACAGACCGACATGGCGCTCGTCCTCGGCGAACAGCATGTGCGAGGGAAACGTACCCGTGCGGATGAGGGCAACCGTTTTTCCGTCCAGCTTGACGGTGGTCTTGGTGCCTTCGAGTCCGGTCAGTTCACTTTCCTCGTATGCGATGTAATATTTTCCGCCGCGCTCGTACAGCGTGGCAGCGGTTTGCAGGTCGATGTTCTCCTCGTCACAGCCCGCAAACTGCTGCTGAGAGGAAATCGTCAGCCAAACGTCCTTCTTCATATATCTCTATGCTCCTTAATAGCGGGAAATATCCACAAGCTCCGCACCGACATCGACCTTTTCCTGCAGGAACAGCTCGGCGAGCTGGTCAAAGCCCTGCGGATCGTCCGAAACGAAATACTGCGTTGTACCCGTGCCCTCGTTCGGGTCAAACTGCGTGGAAGCGAGGTTTGCCGCCTCGGCGCCCGAGTCAATGAGCGTCACATCCGGACCCATAAAGTCGCCGATGACCTCCTCAAGCAGCGGATAGTGCGTGCAGCCGAGAATCAGCGTATCCACACCTGCGTCCTTCAGCGGCGTGAGATATTCCTTCACGATCGTTTCGATGACCACATCGCCGCGGTGCACGCGGCCGTTCTCGACCAGCGGCACGAACAGCGGACACGCCTGCGTGAACAGGTCGAGCGTACCGTCCTTTTTGTGCAGATACTTCTCGTATGCACCCGAACGGATGGTGGCCGCCGTGCCAATCACGCCGACTCTGCCGGTCTGCGTCATGGTCATGGCGCGGCGGCAGGCAGGCTCGACCGTGCCGATGATTGGGATGTCGTTCTCCTCGGAAAGCAGGTCAAGCGCGATAGCGGACACGGTGTTGCAGGCAATGATGATGGATTTCAGGTCATACTGGCGCAGAAACGCCACATCCTGCCTCGCATACTTGGTAATGATATCGCGGCCGCGCGTACCGTACGGCACACGGCCGGTATCGCCGAAATAGATGATATTCTCCTGCGGCATCAGGGCGTGCAGACGGCGCACGGCGGTCAGACCGCCCAAGCCGGAGTCAAATACGCCGATTGCACGCTTATCCATGATGCTCCTCCAGTGCCAGAGAGATCAGGCGGTCGAGCAGCTCGGCATAACCGATGCCCTCGTAATCAAACAGCTTGGGGTACATGCTGATCGAGGTAAAGCCCGGAATCGCATTCAGCTCGTTGAAAACGACCTCACCGCTGTCGTGGGTGACAAAGAAGTCTACGCGCGACAGGCCGCGGCAGCCGAGTGCGGTGTAAACGCGGACAGCGTCCTGACGGACGGCCGCAATCTGCTCCTCGGTGATATGTGCCGGAATGTACAGACGCGAGCTTTCATCCTTGTACTTGGCGTCAAAGGTGTAGAACTCCTGCGTCGGAGCGATCTCGCCGACCGTAGAGGCCTGCGGCTCGAGGTTGCCGAGCACAGCGCACTCGACCTCGTGACCGTCGATGAACTCCTCGACGAGCACCTTGGTATCCAGCTTAAAGGCTTCGGTCAGGCCCTCGGCCAGCTCGAGCAGATTGTTCGCCTTGGCAACGCCCACGGACGAGCCCTGCGAGCACGGCTTGACGAATACCGGGAACGCGCCCAGCGTTTCC
Source organism: Butyricicoccus sp. (assembly GCF_977037065.1). NCBI lineage: Bacteria > Bacillati > Bacillota > Clostridia > Eubacteriales > Butyricicoccaceae > Butyricicoccus > Butyricicoccus sp. Next base: position 35,631 of record NZ_CDRQNY010000006.1, read on the forward strand.
GCAGCCGCGGCGATTACTGCCTCGGCATTGCGCTCAAAGTCATATCTCAGCGCCAGATAGTACCGCGCCTGACGGACGCCGGTGCCCTCAACGACCTTTTTGGTCAGCGCCTTATCCATCGTGTTCGCGCTTGCAGCTACGCCGCAGCCGACGTACGGAATACCGGCCAGCTCGAGCAGACCCTGCATCGTGCCGTCCTCGCCGCCGACGCCGTGCAGCACCGGGAATACGCAGTCCAGACGGACAATCTCGATCTCTCCCTCACGGAGCAGCACCATGCCGTGCATGCCGCGGTCGGGTGCGAGAACGACCTTTACCTTGCCGGTCATGCGCTCCCACGCACCGCTCTCTACACGGTCCGGATCACAGTCCGGGCAGTAGAACCACTCGCCGCTGCGGGTGATGCCGACCGGATAGATTTCATATTTATCTTTATTCAGGTTTCGCAAAATAGAAGCGGCAGACAGGCACGAGATGTCGTGCTCACTCGAAATACCGCCGAATAATACAGCCAGTTTCATTTATCAGATTCGCCCTTTCGTTCGTTTCCTCTGCCCATACTTATACAGATACCATTATACGCTATCTTTCCGGCGAATACAATGCGAAAACAGTGTTTTTCCTGCACTGATCCCACAAAATTTACAATTCCTTCATAGTTATTTTTGATATACCCGTTGACGGACTATATTATATCCAATATAATATTATTAGAAACACAGGAGAGGAGGATTCCATATGTCCTATCCCATCTCGTCCTCCCTGCTGGACGGCATCGTGCTTGCCGTAGTCGAGCGAGAAAGCACCTACGGCTACCGTATCACGCAGGACGTACAAAAGGTACTGGATATTTCCGAATCTACGCTGTATCCGGTACTTCGGCGGCTGATGAAGGACGGCTGCCTGACCACCTACGATCAAGCCTATGCGGGCCGCAACCGACGCTACTACCAGATCACCGAGCACGGCAGAGCCGCTCTGCGGCAGCACCGCATCGACTGGCAGAACTACCGCAGCGGGATCGACACGATCTTTTTTGGAGGGGTGAACGAATGAACAGAGCAGATTACATGGCAGCGCTGCGGCGTGCGCTCTCGGTTTTGCCGGAGGAGGAACGCGCGAACGCTTTGCGCTATTACGAAGAATATTTTGATGACGCAGGCCCGGAAAACGAGGCGAAGGCCATCGAGGAACTCGGCGAGCCGGCAAAGGTTGCGGCGCAAATCCTTGCGGACTACCGTGAACTGACCGCTGTACCGCATACACAGCCGATAAAAGAGAAGCGCCGCTGGCGCGGTATCAGTCCACTGCTGCTGATTGTGCTGGTGCTGCTCGCCATCCCGATTGGATTGCCGCTCGTATTCGGCGCAGGTGCAACCGTGCTTGGCGTGCTTCTGGCGATCGTTGCGACCGTGCTCGCGGTGATTTTCGCTGTACTGCTCATTCTGTACGGCATTCCGCTTGCGCTGATTTGCGGCGGAGCCGTGATTACCGTGCTGTCCTGCACACTGTGGGCGACACCGGCGAACGCGCTCGTCACACTCGGCAACGGACTGGCTGCCTTTGCCGCCGGTATCCTGCTCGGACTGCTGTCCATCAAGCTGAGCATTCTGTTTGTGCCGCCGGTGTTCCGCGCCTTTGTCGCCGTGCTGCGTGCGCCGTTTAACTGGATTCGCAACAGATGCCGCCGTACAGGAGGTGGAAATGTATGAAAAAGCTCATTATTGCCTGCGCTGCCGTGCTGGTGCTCGGACTCGGACTGACAACGGTCGGTCATGTGCTCGGCGGACAGTTTTACAGCGTGTACTATAATGGTGCGCTGCATCCGTTCAGCGATGCCGCACGCGATTTTTCCGATACGGTTGAGAATATCCGCGATCATTATGTTTCTCCGGATGATGAAATCGACAGCGATTACGACACCGGCTGGGTGCAGGATTACCTCGAAACCCGCCGAAATGCCATCGAAGGTTACAGCCTGCCCAAGCAGTCGCTCGACCATATCACCAGTATCGACCTGACGCTCAAGGGCGGCGATTTTGAGATACTGTATGTATCCGGCGCGGGTACGGACTTTACGCTGGACGGCGATTACAGCGTTGCGACCAGCTCTTTTACCCAAAACGGCAAATGGACAGCAAACATCTGGGCGAACAGCGGCACTGTCACCCTCATTATCCCGCGGGACAGCACATCGTTCCGTGAGATAGACATTGCCTGTACGCAGTCCGCAAACCTGTTCATCGAGGATAACCTCAGCGCAGACAGCATCAAGCTCTCCACGCAGGACGGCACGCTGACGACCAACGGGCTGTATGCACAGAACATCAACCTTTACACCAACACCGGAAACATTTCGGCATCCTTGCTGGAATTCAATCTGAGCCGGTGCCATATACAGGCGCATACAAACGGCGGTCCGGTCACGCTGAACGGCACTTCTCTGGTGCAGCTCAACGAGGACGGCAGCGGCACGGCACTGTATGACAACCGCTATGATACCGAAACGAAGTCCTATCGGCTCGACTTCTCGCTCGACCTGAACGCGACCGTCGGCGGCAGCGGCCGCATCGACCTGCTGAGCAAATACGAGGTCGGCCTTGTTCCTCAAGATGCACAGGGTCAAGATGTAACTTGACGAAATCCACAAAACAACGTATGATAAAAGAAAAGGAGACTTTACGATGAATGGCAAGAAATTGTATCGCAGTGAATCCAACCGCATGCTGTGCGGTGTCTGTGCCGGCATCGCGGAATATTTTGATCTCGACCCGACTTTGATCCGTCTGGCATGGGCGCTTGTATGCTTCCTCGGCGGTTCGGGTATCCTGGCGTATATTATCGCCGCGATCATCATTCCGTCCGAGAGCACGCGCAATAACAATATGATGTGACCCATCGCCGTTTCTCCGGAAAAGAGAGGAAGTGCTCGCTATGAGCGAAAACCAGCAGCCGCTGGACGAAGAACAGGCGGTTTCCGATGTGCAGGAGCAGGAAACCCTGCCTGCCGCAGCCGAAGATACCCCGCCCGCTGCGCAGGATGAAAATGCACCCGCCATCCTCGACGCGGAACCAGAAGAGGAAGAAGAAGATATTGATCCTGCCGATGTGAAGATCTTCGGCATGAAACGCCATGTGTTCCAGCTGACCTGTCTGGGCGCCGCTGTCGGCTATATCCTGTGCGGACTGGTCGGTATTCTCGGTGAGAAGATGCAGGGTACCGGTCTGGGCGATATTCTGGCGAAATCCCCGAGCACAACCGTCTGGGCGGTCGTTGTAGCCGCTGTCGGCTACTTTATCGGCTCGCGTCTGGAGAAAAAGCGCGAAGCTGCTCTTGCGGACGAACAGGCCGCACTCGAGCAGTCCAATGATACAAACGCATAATTTTCCTTTTGGAGCTGTCCGAAAAGAGAGTCTGTGTAAGCAGGCTCTCTTTTCGCGTTTGCGCAACAAAAAAGAACCCCGAAGGGTTCTTTTGAGGCTGTCGAAAAACTATCGTTTTCCGAGCAGCCTCTCGCTCGAAACCACGCTTTCGAGCGAATACTGAAGAAAAACCGCGCCCTACGGGCACATTTTTTCTTCCCTTGTATAAATTCCGAGATACATGCTCCCGGAATTTATGAATTTGCTTCGCAAATTCTATTTTATGCGTGCTGCCGCACGAAGCGTAAAAATTAAAATAATACTTTTTTGACAGACTGAAAAGAACCCCGAAGGGTTCTTTTTACCGCTCATCGCTGTGAATTTTATCGAGAATCTTTTTATCCCGCTTATCCTGCGGCTGAAACTGCGCAAACAGGTCAGGCCGATCCTTTTTCGTGCGGCGCAGGCTCATTTCGCGTCTCCATGCTTCGATGTTTGCATGGTGGCCAGAGAGCAGCACCTCCGGCACTTCCCTGCCGCGCCAGTTTTCCGGGCGGGTGTACTGCGGATGCTCGAGCAGACCATCCCAGTGGCTTTCCGCCGTGAACGCTTCCTCGTCCGGCAGAACGCCCGGCACCATGCGGCATACCGCGTCCGCGACAGCCATCGCGGGGATCTCGCCGCCGGTGAGCACAAAGTCGCCGATGGAGATCTCCTCGTCCACGCACTCGTCAATAAAGCGCTGGTCAATGCCCTCATAATGGCCGCAGACCAGAATAAAGTGCTCCTTCGCGAGCAGCTCACGCGCTTTCTGCTGGTTAAACGGCTGTCCCTGTGCAGAGAGGAACACCGTGTGCACATGTTCGCCGGCACTCAGCGCCTGATGGCACAGATACAGCGGCTCAGCCAGCATGACCTGTCCGCGTCCACCGCCGTAGGGCGCGTCATCCGCCTTGTGGTGCTTGTCGAGCGCATAATCGCGGATGTTGGTCGCCTTGACCTCGACAACACCCTTGTCCTGGGCGCGTCCGATAATGCTTTCGCGCATAACCGCGTTGATCATCTCCGGAAACAGCGTCATAATGTCGATTTTCATTCGATCAGGCCCTCGATGCTCTCAACGTAGATCACGCCGGCTTCCATATCGATCTCCTTGAGGAACGGCTTGATGGCCGGAATGTAGATCAGGCGGCCGTCCTCACCGGCGATCTCGTACATATCATGCGCCGGATTACTGGTCAGTACGTCACGGATGCGGCCGATTACGCGGTCAACGCGCAGATCGAACACCTTGAAGCCCAGAATATCCTGAATGAACACGAGATCCTCGGGCAGCTCTACGTCCTCGCGGTCGAGGTGGAGCACCTTGTTTCGCATCGCCTCGGCGGCCTCGACCGTGTCAATGCCCTTGATGTGCATAAGCACAACATTCTTGTGAACCTGCGCCTTTTCGACGGTCACAGGCGTTTTTTCGTCCAGATAGAGCGTGTCAAAGTCACACAGCACCTCAGGGCTGTCGCACCAGCTCTGCACCTTCAGGTCACCGCGCACGCCGTGCGTGCCGACGATCTTGCCAGCCTCTAAAAATTTCTTCGGCATATTCGTTCTTTCCTCCTGCCTGTGAGCGTTTTTATTCCTGCGATATTGGATTGATGGTGATTCGTTTATCTGTCGGGGATTTCGCCGTCTGCGGACGGGTCGCGCAATTCTTTAGCCTGTTACTACGCACGGCACCTGCGAATTTAGACATTCACCACATTTAACTGCGTAGGTGCCTTCCAACACAACACGTTAAGAGTTTGTGCGGCACTGTTATCCCCCAGGGGACCTTCTCTTGCCCTTCGGGCAATTCACCTTGTGCCGCACTCAGCAGAGAGCAAACCGTCTGTGTAGCAGTCCGGTATCTGGCACTGCGAAACGGTTGAGAAAGACACGGAAGAAAAAATCCTTTGCCGTTCCTTTGCGAGTCTCAGCTCTGCAAATTTCGCCGTGCCCTCTAAGGGAAAGGCAGGAGTTCAAAGAGGAAGGAAAACCGTAGGTTGTCCTTCCTTTTTGCCCCCGCCGCGGGCGCGGCAAACTCCCGCGCTCCACAGAGCGCAACTCCCCGCTGAATCTCAGTGAAAAACACCCGCCCGTTAGGGACGAATACGCTTACGCAGTTCGTGCCCCCCGTTGAGTCAGTGCCGAAAAGGGTGCCTCCCAGGCAGAGCGTATTGCTGACGCAACTCGTGTGCCCCGCATAATCGGTGCCCGATAAAAACAAAAAATCGCCGCGCTGCGGCGATTTTCGGAAAAAGCCAGCGCCTGACGGCACCGGCTCTTCATTCAAGTTGAAGTGATTAACACTTCGGCGCGATCCGCGCAGGCTCAGTCGAGAATATCAACTGTGACGCGCTTGTTCTCGCGATTGCCTGCCGCTTTCATGAGTGTGCGGATTTCCTTTGCGATGCGGCCGTGGCGACCGATAACGCGACCCATATCTCCCGGTGCTACACGCAGCGAGTAGGTGATGTTATCGCCGTCGATCTCCTCAGTAATGGCAATCGCAGCCGGATCGGAAACCAGATTTTCGACTATATAAGTCAGTAACTCTTTCATTTCGACGACCTCACTCAATTCAGCACACCGGCCTTCTTCAGAATACCGCGAACGGTATCGGTCGGCTGAGCGCCGTTCTTGATCCACTCCTGAGCACGGTCAGCGTTTACGTTGACAACAGCCGGCTCTGCCAGCGGATTGTAAGTGCCGATCTCCTCGATGAAACGACCGTCACGCGGGTAACGGGAATCAGCGACAACGATGCGGTAGAACGGAGTCTTCTTAGCGCCCATGCGACGCAGTCTGATCTTTACCATTGAAATTTCACCTCCTGTTATAGAAATTTATCTATTGTAAATTTACTTTACAAACGAATAGCGATTAAAACGGCAGCTTGAAGTTGCCCAGTCCCGGAAAGCCGCGGCGCTTTTTGCCCTTGCTGCGTGCCATGCTGGTAAGCTGCTTGGTCATCTTCTGCATGGCCTCAAACTGCTTGAGCAGCTTGTTGACCTGCTCGACCGACAATCCGCAGCCGTTTGCAATGCGCTTCTTGCGGGAGTAGTTGATGATGGAGGGATTATCTCTCTCCTTCGGGGTCATAGACTGGATGATGGCTTCGGTATGCGCCATCTGCTTTTCGTCGATCTTTGCACCGGCGAGGGCTTTTGCGTCCACACCCGGCAGCATGCCGAGCATTTCCTCCATCGAGCCCATGTTTTTCATTTTCTGCAGCTGATCGTAAAAATCGGTCAGCGTCAGCTTGCCGGCCATCATCTTCTTGGCGGTTTCGGCTGCCTGCTTCTGATCGAAGGACTCCTGCGCCTTTTCGATCAGCGTCAGCACATCGCCCATGCCGAGGATGCGGCTTGCCATACGGTCCGGGTGGAACGGCTCGATATCGCCGAGCTTCTCGCCCGTGCCGATGAACTTGATCGGCTTGCCGGTAACGGCCTTGACCGAAAGCGCTGCACCGCCGCGTGCGTCGCCGTCCATCTTGCTCATGAGCACACCATCGATGCCGAGAGCCTCGTCAAAGGTCTGTGCGACCGTTACGGCGTCCTGACCGGTCATTGCGTCCACCACAAGGATGATCTCGGTGGGCTTGACCGTTGCTTTGATGTTTTTCAGCTCGCCCATCAGCTTTTCGTCGATGTGCAGGCGGCCTGCGGTATCGAGGAAAACCAGATCATAGCCGTTCTTGCGGGCAAAGTCGATGCCGTGCTTTGCAATCTCGACCGGATCGCCCTGACCTTCGTCAAAAACGGGGATGTTAAGCTGCTTGCCAACTACCTTTAACTGTTCGATAGCCGCCGGACGGTAAACGTCACAGGCTACGAGCAGCGGTCGGCGCTGCTGCTGCTTGCGAAGCAGAGCGGCCAGCTTTGCGCAGTTGGTGGTTTTGCCGGCGCCCTGCAGACCGGCCATCATCACGATGGTGGGCGGGTTCGGCGATATGGTCAAACGAGTGGTCTGGCCGCCCAAGAGCGAAACCAGCTCCTCGTTTACGATCTTGATGACCTGCTGGGTCGGAGACAGGCTTTCGAGGATCTCCGCGTCCGTTGCCTTTTCGGTAACAGTCTTGATGAAGTCCTTTGCGACCTTGAAGTTAACGTCCGCCTCGAGCAGTGCCATGCGGATTTCCTTCATTGCGTCCTTGATATCGGACTCGGTCAGCCTTCCCTTGCTGCGCAGGTGCTTAAAAGCAGATGAAATTTTTTCGGTAAGCCCTTCAAATGCCATGTTAAGCCTCCTGCCTGAGCTGTTCGAGCAGTGCCGTCATGCGGGAAACGATCTCGTCCGCCTCGGCACTGTGCAGTTGTGCGGCGTTCAATTCATGCAGCTGCTCAACCTCGTGCTGAAGTTCCTCTGCGCACCGCTCGGTGTCGCCGTATCGGGCCACCAGACCGAGCTTGTCCTCCATCTCATGAAGGGCGTGCTCCGCTCGCTTGATGCTGTCGCGCACACCCTGACGGGTGATGCCGGCGTGCTCGGCGATCTCGGAAAGCGAAAGATCTTCATTGTAATACAGATCAAACAACTCGCGCTGCTTCTCGGTGAGGGTCTCGCCGTAGAAGTCAAACAGCAGGCTCATTTCAAGCGGTGTTGCCTTCATGGTGATCCTCCCTGCGAAGTGTAAAGTGTTTTGCCTTTACATCGAACGTGATTATTCTATCCTATATCGGCTCTTTTGTCAAGAGGAAACTTTTCATATTGCAAAGATTTTTTCGTTCCGGTTGCATCATCGGGAATTGCGGATGGAAACCGCAGCTTCTCCCGCTTTGCAAGCGACCCGCTCACCGATTCATCCACCGAATCACGCTCAGCGCCTGCGGCGCGATCTCACTCGGAGACGCTGCCGGCTTCGCCAGAAAATATCCCTGCAGCAGATCAACGCCCAGTTCAATAACCTTGCGCAGCTCGGCTTCGGTCTCGATGCCCTCGGCAACGATCTTCATGCCGCGTCCGTGTGCGTATTCCACAATATCCTTGACCAGCTGCTGCTTATCCGCATCGGTATCAATATCGCAGATAATGGTGATATCCACCTTGATATAGTCCGGCGACAGCTCGAGCAGACTGTTGCTGTTGCTGTAACCGCTGCCCCAGTCATCCAGCGCGAACGCGCCCTGATCGCCCAGTGCCCTGCGCTTGCGCTCCAGCGCCTCGCGGTCGATCTCCTCTTCCTCGGTGATCTCGATAACCAGATTATTCAGCAGCTCGGCAAACTGCGCCTTGAATTCCGCAACATCCTCATCCGTCAGGCTGCTGCTGGCAATCGAGTTGAGAAACAGCTTGGTGTTCCTATGCAGCCGCCCCCTGTTCTGCATCATCACAAACGTGGATGCCGCCTTGAAGGCGGTCAGCCGCTCAACCTCGTACAGCTTGTCCATCTCGCGCGCCAGCTTCATCACGGTCAGCGGCGAACGCAGAAGCGGCATTTTCACACGCAGCAGCGCCTCATACGCCTCTACCCTGCCGGTATGCGCCGAGAAAATCGGCTGAAAATGGTAGCCTGCGCTGTTCTCACGCAGCATCTGCAGGAATTCCCTGCGCAGCTGTGCTGCGTAGACCTCCTGATTATAGGCGCCGATATCAAATTCACCCATTTCGCCCTTGGACTCATGCTTCACCTGATACATGGCAAAATCCGCATGCTTTTTGAGCGTAGCCAGATCCCTGCCGTTCTCCGGATACCACGCTATACCGCCGGAAATGCTGATGCGCATAGTGTCGCCGTTCGGCAGAAGCGCCGTGCGCTCCTTCATTGCTTCGGAAAGCCTGTTCAGCACCTGACGGATTTCGTCTCGTTCATCGTAACCATAGAACAGCACAATGAATTCATCTCCCGACATACGGGCGCAAATGGTATTCTGGGGCAGCGTCTGTGCAAAGCACTGACCCGCCAGATTGATATATTGGTCGCCCCAGTCATGGCCGAACGTGTCGTTGATATGCTTGAGGTTATCCATATCCATCATCAGCAGTGCAGCATGCCCCAGCTTTTCCGGCATACGGAACAGTTTTTTCGCCCGTGCATCAAAGGCCCGGCGGTTGTACAGACCGGTCAGCACATCGTAATCGCGCTCATGCTCGATGCGGCGGCGCTCAAGTGTTGTCGCAGTCACATCCTCGACCAGACCGACCTGCACCTCGTCCTCGTTGGTGATGCGCAGCATGACAAACCGCTCGCTGCCGTCCTTTTGCGGAATGGTGAACACACAGCCGCCGTCCTGCAGACTGAAGCTCTCATTCTGCAGCACCAGCTCCTCCATCAGCATCTCAAACCGCTCCCGCGTCACATCATTCGGGTCGATGTCCTGCATGCCGAGCATGGAGAAAAAGTTGTCGGTCACGAATACTTTATCGCTGTCCTCACGCATTTCATAGCCGCCGAGTTCAATACTTGCCATGTCCATAATACGCAGGAATTTCGTGGAGGTATCCAGAATATCCTGACTGAGCTGGGTGATTGCAGTGGAAAAGCCGTCTAACTCGCGGATGCCGGTGCGCGAGAGCTTTGGGATCGTCGTTCTCTTATCCTGTATAGCGGCTATCTCGTCGGACAGCTGCCGAATCGGATGCGCCAGTCCGCGGCTGACCAAATAACTGCATACCAGACCGACAGCCAGCGTCAGCACGACTGCCACCAACAGCAGACTCTGCATATCGTTGGAGATTTTATACAGCGTGCTGTTGGGCACTATGCCGAGCAGCAGCCAGTGCTCATCCGAAAATGGTGCATTGCGGTTGTACAGCGTCAGCGGTTCCGCACAAGCGAAGTATTTTGTCTTATTGATGACAATGGTGCCGGCAGCACCGCTGTCCTGCATGACAATGCTCTGCGCGCTTTTCAGCGAACGATCCTGCGTAGAAAACGTCACCGGCTGCAGCGGGATGCCGCCGGCCTGCTTTTCATCAGTCGTTACGGCGAGCAGGTATGCGCCGGTGCCGTCATTCTGCAGTTCGGTCAGCGGCAGCTGCTCCTCCAGATAGCTGCACAGCAGCTCCACGCCGACAACGCCGTACACCGTGCCGTCCGGCAGGATGAGCGGCTGCGCGTACGCGATTGCCTCCCGCTTGTCTCCCGGCAGAACATACGGCGAGGTCGTCCAGCGGCCGTACTGCGCCATCATCAGCTTGCCGCCGTCCTGATAGGCGGTCCTGAACGGCTGATACACAAAATCACCAAGCTCTTCATAGTCCAGCGCGGGCTGCCAGCAGGAGTCTGTCGAAATACGCATGGACTTCACGATTCCTGCCGGTGCAAACGACAGCATCAGATCCTCGTTGCGCTCGGAAGCCGCCGCATCCGGGTCCAGATCGCGCAGATAAATGCCCGGCAGACGCCCATTGGTCTTGCGGGCATCCAGATCGCATGTATTGAGCACCACGAATACACCCGTCACCAACGAGCTGCGCAGCTGCGTCACCAAATCATCCGCAATCGCTTCAAGCAGCGGCTCGCTCGAAGCGCTGCTCTGTCCCAGCGTATCCTTTGAGATTTGACCGGAGGTCAGCAGCGCTTCGGTCTTCTCGTTGATCCGATTCGGCATATCGCCGAGATTCTGCGCCTGCACGAGAAAATCCTCCAGATATCTGCTGCGGTTCTCAACCTGTTTGGCTAAAATATCCTCCGCATTCCGGTCCAGCTGCTGCGGCACACGGCTTACCGCGATGGAGCCGATCAGCAGTGTGACCTCGACCGCCAGAATGACCAGTACCGATATAAATATAGTGGAAAAGACCGATCTTTCCCGTTTTTCTGTTGGCTTACTGCGAGCCTTCATACCGCACCGCCTGTTCAAACCCGATCTCTCGAGCTGTTTCTCTTATCCTTCGTATGCCTGAAGCTGCGCCAGCGTATCCCGATACCATCTGTCAAAATATGCATCTGTCAGGAATTCCGCCTCGGCCTGCTCCGCGCTCTGCCCGGCTGCAATGCGCTGCTCCACCGTGTCGCGGTCTGCCACAGCAAGATCACTCATCGCGTATTCCAGCACCTTGCGCGCGTTCTTGCTGCCCTCGAAGGCACGGGTGGTGTACAGCTTATTCTCGTTTACCGTCTTGACCGCCATCTGCAGAACGGACTTGACCTCGGGTGTCATAGCAACCTCGCTGTCAGCCAGCATTTCTTCTTTATTCGCTTCCCGGGTGACCGGCAGATAACCCGAGCCGATCGAGAACTGAATGTTGTTCTCCGGTGCGGTGAAATACTTGAGGAAGGTTACGCTCGCCTTGATCTCCGCCTCATCGCCCTTGGTAACAACCATGCCCGCACCCTGCTGCACCGAAACCGGTTCACAGCCCGCAAAATGCGGATTCGGCAGCACTTTCAGCTCGATCGAATGGCTGTCGTCATCACTGGTCATTACGCTGTCCGGAAAGAAGGTCGCGCTCGAGCTGGAGCCGACATAGGACAGGATTGTACCGGTTTTGATGTCATCGCTGCGGAAATGGCCGGTTGCCTCAAAATAGCCCTTGATAAACGGCACATAGTAGTTGTCCCACAGCTTACGGATAACATTCTTATCAAAATCAAGCGTCATTTTGCCGTTCTGCACGTCAAAAATCGTGCAGCCAAGCTCCTTTGCACCGATGAGCAGATAGTTTGCCATCGCATCTCTGCCAAACAGAGCACGGCCGTCATCCGGCGCTTCGGTCTGCGCGTCCGTCCAGTTATAGTATTTCTCGGCTGCTGCGGTCAATCCCTCAACCGTTGCAAGATCGTCATAGGTCGTGCCGGTCGCCTGCGAAAACGCCTGCCAGTCGGTATCGTTCAGATAGAGCACCTCGGTGGCCTTTGCGGTCGGGAAAATCTTGATGCTGCCATCACCGTCAAAGTCGCCCTCGGTGAGATAGCCTTCGATGTACTCGCTTTTTTCGCTTTCGGTCAGGTAGTCGTTCAGATCCACGACCATGCCCTGCTGATCGAGCGCATACGCGGTATCCGCATAGCCGGAGAAGATATTCGGCAGCTCTTCCGCACCGACCTTGCCTTCCGCGGCGTTCAGCACGTTAGTCTCCAGATCATTTACACTGCCCTGACTGGCGCTTTCCACCGTGATCCCCTGCTCTTTGCCGACCGTATCGTTGAATTTCTGCACCATCCGGTTGAATGCTTCGAGCTGCTCACCGTTATAGTAGTTCCAGATTGTGATCGTCACCGGCTCCTTTTCCGCACCGCAGCCGCCGCATGTCAGCGCCAGCATGACCGCAGCCGCCGTTCCGGCGATCAACCGCTTGTATGCCTTCATAGTTTCCTCTTTTTCTCCTGATAGTATGTAAACAAATTCATCCGATTCTATATATTTTCCCATATACACGGAATTTTCTTTTTCCATTCATATAAATAGTGCAGCAAAAGCAGCGTGTACAGCGCGTAAAGAGCGCGGAAATTTTACGCGGGTATGCTGCCGCATGGCAAATGAAATTGATAATGGTATTTGCGTGCTGTATGCGTGCACCTGCTGCAGTATCTGTCTGAACTGCTATAGCGAAAAACGTAAAGCGCGAGTTCCCGAGGGCACATTGCACATTGTTTTTGCTTTTCTTTTTCCGCACAGCATGGTAGAATACTATCAGTCCGAAAAAGGAGGGCGCATGCCATGAAATGGCTTTCACATCTGCGCACGGTGCAGCACCATCGTTTTCTGGTGCTCCGGCACTGCTGGCGCGTTGGATTATACTGGCAGGGACTGACGCACGATTTGAGCAAGTTCAGTCCGGTGGAGTTTTCCGCCGGTGCAAAATATTATCAGGGCAACCGCAGCCCGAACGAGATCGAACGCCGCGAAAAGGGCTACAGCGCGGCATGGCTGCATCATAAGGGCCGGAATAAGCATCATCTGGAGTACTGGATCGACTACGCCGCCGACGGCTCCGGTATGTGCGGCATGAAAATGCCCATTCAATATGTAATAGAGATGTTCTGCGACCGCGTAGCCGCCAGCAAGACCTATCGCGGTGCTGCCTACCGCGACAGCGATCCGTATGATTACTATGCACACTCGGTCGATCACTATATCATCCATCCGGATACCGCCGCCGCACTGGAATCCCTGCTGCGTATTCTGCGCGACGAGGGCGAGGAAAGGGCGTTTGCGGCTGCGCGAAAGCTGCTTAAAACGGGATATTGAGCAAAAAGGAATCAGCCTGCCGGCTGATTCCTTTTTATAATATGATGTGCAGCCGCAAAAGTATCCACAAGTTGTGGATACTTTTTGTTGATATCCGCTTTGCAAGCAAAGAACCGAAACAGCGCACAGGACCTTTGTCCTGTGCGCTGTACAGTTCAGCATTATCTTCCTTGGGCAATACCGCCGTCCCGAGGCGGTACGATTGGGAACGTTGGAGCGTCAGACCCGACCGTTTTCCAAAGGAAAAGAGATTTAACAGTGTGCAGCCGGTCTGTGAATTACTCCCACAGACCCTTAGTCTTCATGTCGTCGATGTACTCATCGCAGTTGGTGGAGTCAACGACCTTGGAACCGGAATCAATAAAGGAATCAACCTGTTCGCCTTCCAGAGCCTTTACCGCAGCTTCCACTGCCTTGTAACCCATGTCATAACCGAGCTGCGCGATATCCATGCCGAGCGTACCGTCCTTGATGGCGGAGATAGCGGAGGTATTGCCGTCAAAGCCGCACACGATGGTATCGGCATACTTGGCATTGCCGGAGTCCTTGATGATCTTGACAACGCTCATCGCCATGTCGTCATTGGAGGACAGAACGATGTCAATGCCGTCCGGATACATCTGCATAACGGATTCCATTGCAGTTGCAGCCTTCTCAGCCAGACCGTCGCAGTACTGCACCTCTACAACCTCGCCGCCGGCCTCCTCAACGCCTTCCTTGTAGCCGGCCAGACGTGCTTCGTGCGTCTCGTCGCCCTGTACGCCGGTAACGATCAGTACAATCGGCTTGTCAACACCGTTCGCCTTGGCTGCTTCTACGGCTGCCGTGCCGCCGCTCTTGGCTGCATCCTTATTACCGGTGCCGACAAATGCAAGCTTCTTATCCGAGGTGAAGTCGGTATCCAGTGCAATAACCACCTTGTCCGTGTTTGCTACTAGCGTGGATGCGGAATCCGACTGCAGCGGAGCCAGTACCAGTGCGTCAATACTCGGATTGCCGAGCGAGGTCTCAATCATGTTGACCTGCTCATCATAGGACGTTGCCGAGGTCGGAGACTGAATCTCTACGTTTACGTTGTCGTGCTCATCGGCATACGCCTTTGCACCTGCCATAACCTTGTTGAAGTGGCCGTCGGTCAGCTTTACGATAACCGAGATGTTGTAAGCGTCGCTGCTGCCGCTGTCTGCGGAAGAACCGCCGTTGTCGCTCGCAGAGGAGCCGCCGCAGCCCGCCAGCATACCTGCACACAGTGCGCTTGCCAGAGTCATCGCTAACAGTCTCTTTTTCATGATAATTGTCCTTTCTTTCCTCTCGTTTTTCTCTTCAGGGGTCTCTCTTTTTTATTTTTATTCAATAGCGCCGAAGCGTTATTTTTTACAGATCGCAGGGCATTGCTTCCTTGAGTACGGTGGTGGACTTTTTCAGTCCGGTCAGTGCCGGCATAGTCAGATCCTCCATCTCCTGACTGATCGGGCCGTCATAGCCCTCCATGCTCAGGCAGGACAGGAATTCCTTCCACCAGCTGACATCATGGCCGTGACCGAGTGCAACATAGTTCCATGTGCGCTTTGCAAACTGGTCGATGGTCTTGGTGTCGAGCACGCCGTCCGGGCCGATATAGTTGCGTTCGATGCGGACGTCCTTGGCGTGTACATGGTAAATGCGGTCCGCGCCCAGCTTGTGTACTGCGGCGACCGGATCGCCGCCCATCCACATCAGATGGCTCGGATCGAGGTTCATGCCGACCATCGGGCCGACTGCGTCACGCAGACGAATGAGCGTTTCCGGATTGTAGACCATCTGGCAGCCGTGGTTCTCCAGTGCGATCTTCTCGATGCCGTTGGCCTTTGCCAACTCGACGGTTTTCTTCCAGTACGGAATGAGCACCTCTTCCCACTGCCAGTTGAGAATCTTGGTGGTGATCGGCGGCCAGCTCGTTACGATCCAGTTCGGGGTGTGATCCTCCGCCGAACCGCCCGGGCAGCCGCTCATCATAACGATTTTCTTGACGCCGAGCAGACCTGCCAGCTTAAAGGTCTTTTCGACTACCTCCTGATGCAGCTTGCCCTCCTCGTTCGGTGCAAGCTGGTTGCCCGAGCAGTTGAGCACCTCAAGCACCAGTCCGCGCTTTGCGATAGCGTCCATAAAGCTTTTGCGGGCTTGCTCGCTCTCAAGCATGGCATCGAGGTCAATATGCGGCGCTTTGGACCAGTTGCCGCAGGCGATTTCGATGGACTCGTAGCCGAGTTCCGCAACGGTATCAAGCATTTCTTCAAACGGCATGTAGCCGAGACAGTCGGTATTTAAGCAGAATCTCATTTTGCATATCCTTTCAGAGTGTTCTTCGCTCGTGCCACGGCGTCCGATGCACCGCGGCACGCGAAAGAGAAGTAGAAAATAAAAAGAGAAGATAAGTTATTTCTTATAGAAGTCCGGCATTGCGTCATACTTGATTTCAACAACGGACTGGGTGTCACGCGCCTTGGAAGCGGCCTTTGCAGTTACCTGTGCGGTATAGCCGTCCCACGCGGACGGACCGTCTACGCGGCCTTCCTTGCAGGCGTTGATCCAGGACTGGAATTCGATATTGTACGCTTCCGGGAAGCGCTCGGACCAGTCATGGCAGATGGGCGTTACGCGGGAATCATTGGTACGGATCATTGCGTTTGCCGGTTCCGGCAGATTCAGACAGCCTTCCTCGCAGACGACCTCGCAGCGGACGTCATAGCCGTAGCGGCAGTTTACGAAGGATTCTACATCAATGCGCACGCCGGATTCGGTGGTCAGATACATGATCTGCGGGTCGCGCAGCTCGCCTTCCGCGTTGCGGGTGGTCTTGGGGAATACGACCTCGGCAGTCTTGTAGTTTTCACCGAGCAGCCAGCGCAGAACGTCGATTTCGTGGATCATGGAGTTCTCAACCGGCATAGAGGTGGTAAAACCCGGTGCGTCATAGTTGCGGTGTACGCAGTGCAGCATGAGCGGCAGGCCGTACTTGCCGGAATCGATAGCTTTCTTAAGCTGATTGTAGCCCGGGTCATAGCGGCGCATGAAGCCGACCTGAACCAGCTGCTTGCCGGCGGCCATCTCGGCCTCTACGATGCGCTTGCAGGCATCCGCCTCGGGTGCGAGCGGCTTTTCGCAGAATACATATTTGCCGGCCTTGATTGCCGCCATGACGTATTGCTCGTGGAACGGATCGAGCGTGGTAACAACAACAGCGTCGATTTCGTCCGAAGCGATCATCTCCTCGCCGCTCTCCCAAGCCTTGATGGCGTACTTCTCGGCAACCGACTTGCAGAAATCAACATTTGCGTCCGCGCAGCCGACTACCTTTGCACCCTGCAGGGTGTTGTTGATACGCTCAATGTGCGTGCGGCCGATTGCGCCCGTGCCTACCAGACCGATTTTCAGTTCTTCCATGATATTTCCTCCTCAAGTATGTCATTTCTTCTCATTTATGCAATTTTTTCTTTACGAGTACGTACTCGTAATTCTCTATAAAAAATATCTGCTGTTATTTAGCAAATATCTTTTGACGGGATTTTATGTTTTTATCGCTGTATCAGCCGATTTTTCGATTTACGAGGACGTACTCGTAAATCTCTACAAAAAAATATCTGCGGGATTCGCAAATATTTTTATGAAAAACATTCCTTAACCAGAATACGGATGTCGGTAAAAATACGGTCGATCACGGGTTTTCTACCGAATACGAGCTGATCCATGATCAGCTTGACCGGAAGCGCGCCCTGCTCGTCTTTTTCACCGCCGAGTGTCCAATCTACAACGCCCTGTCGCATCAGCTCTACGATTTCGGGATAATCCTCGTAGCAAAGCACACGAACATCGTTCGCACGACCGGTTTCGATCAGCGCCCTGCCGACCTGTGCTACGCCGCCGCAGGTAATGTAAATTCCGCGCAGATTCGGCTGTTCTGCTAACAGCTGCACCGTTTTTTCATAGGTAATCTGCGGATTTTCGAAGCTCTCCACGCGCGATACGATCTCAATCTGCGGATACTCCACTTTCAGAAAATCCGTAAATCCCTGTTCACGCATCTGCACATAGTAGTTGTTGTTTTCTGTCTCAATCGCACTCGAAATGATGGCAATCTTGCCGTTTCCGTTTAGAAACTGCCCCATCAGCCGACCGGCAATGCGGCTGGCTCTTGCGCTGTCAATGCTGACACAGCAGGTACGGCGCGAACCGTCGATATCCGAATCGGTGGTGATAACAGGAATACCTACATTAGCCGCCCGGTTAATCGCTCGACGCACACAATCTGCGTTGATCGGACTGAGGATGATGCCGTCGGACTGCTCGTTGATGGCCTTGTCGATATACTCGCTCTGCCTCTTGGCTTCCTGGAACCCGGTAACTGCATAGCTGACTTCAATATCGAAACCAGTCTGCTCTTTTACACCGCGTTCGATACCTTTTTTCAGGTACGGCAGTGCATCCACCTGCACCAGAATGGCAGAAATGCGGTACACCTTGCCTTGACGCTGCAGCACACGGCCGCTCGGATTGGGCGTATAGCTCAACTCGTTAATAATGGCCTGCACTCTTGCGCGAACCTCATCGCTGACACCTACACGGTGATGTACGACCTTATCGACCGTTGACGGATGAACGCCGGCACGCTCGGCGATTTCCTTCATGGTAACTCCCATGCCGAACGACACCTCACTTTCATCGGCATAACAGTGCTTTATTGGTTAACGTGTACGTCCTCGTTATTTTACGAGTACGTCCTCGTTATCTGACGATGTTATTGTAGCGCGATAAGCACGCAGCTGTCAACTGTTTTTTACGAAGTTTTTGAAGTTTCATCTTTTTCATAAAAGCCATGCTATGTTTTTGGTGTTTTACAACAAATGCTGTCACGATTGCTGGCAAGAAAATTTAAGTCGTTCTAAAAGTTATCATTTTCCATCTATAAATGCAAAAAGCTGCACTTTTCGTAATAAAAAGTGCAGCTTTCATGGCGGAGACAGAGAGATTTGAAAAGCAAAGTTTTGATTTTTTGCATCTTTTTCTGTGTTATTCCGTCTTATTCAGTTCATCATCCCGTTTTTTGAGTACATATAGCACATACAGTTTCGGTTGTTTTTATCGTGATTGCTGTCACGTTGCTGTCAGCCCGAGCGGTTTCCCGCTCGGGCTTTTGGCTTTTATACCGGTCTAAACACACCGCCGTCCAGACGGCCGATTACCCATGCGTCAGAGCCGTTGACCTCTACAATATATTCGGCCTCCCATTCATACTCACCAATCTTTGCACAGACCAGATATTCGTTCTCTGCATACGGTTCAACATAATCAAAACCCGTACAGTAATCGCCTTGGCTCTCCACATAGCTGCTGACCGCACCCTGCGCCAACTTTGTCGGCGAAACATCCTGCTCGGCCCAGCCCATCTTCTGCTCATATGCAGAAATAGTATCAACGTTCGCCTTTTCTACATCGTTCAAGCCACTGCCATCATACGACGAATTCGGTGTGTACCACGATTTAGCCGCAAAGTAATTCTGGATTTCCTGCGTCTGGAATACATAGCCGTGACGAGCAAAAATCTCGTTGCGGGCCAGCAGCGCCGTCTTTTGATTCCAGCCTGCCATATCGTCCTCGGTGATGTACTGCCGATCACTCGGAAAAATGTAATCAGCCGACGAAGCATCCGCAGTCGATGCCGGTTCTACTGCTGTCGTATCAGCAGTGTCTTGCTGTGCATAGTCGTTCATATCCAGATAACCATAAGCATCCAGCAGCCACGAAACCGAGGTTTCCAGTGCGTCCTCACCAAACAGCGTGCAAAGCTGTGCGCGATCACCCGTATAGTTTGCTGCCGCACCATACAACACTGCAGAACCGGAGATCTGATCCAGCTGATCAATAAAGACTTTCATCTTCTCTGCGCTGTCGAGTTCTGTTTCATGCTTTGTGGTGTAAGCCATAAAGTATAGACTGTTTAACTCTGCCGGAAGGTCGCTTGCCTTTTCAATCGTTACATTCGGATCAACAAATGCAGAAATCTTGAACACCTGCTCATCCAGCATTTTGAACTGAATCGTTGTGTCGCCCACGGTTTCATCCGTATACTTTACTTCAACAATCTGCTGACCATCATCGTTCTCTCCGCCGTCCCACTCGGCTGTGCAGTCCAGCAGATCTTCATAGTAGCTGCCGAGCAATTCCTGCACCGTCATATCGGTAAATTCACCGAGATAGCCGTTTTGCACCGTTTCGATATAAGTATCTGTACTGGTCGTGCCTGTATTACCACCAGACGTACCAATCATCACTGCAATCAAAATCAGTACAACCGCCACAATACCGCCGATGATAAACTTCTTTTTACCACCCTTTTTCGATGGTACTGGCGCTCCCTGTGGTGGTATTACATTCTCATGAACGTTTTCTGTGCTTGCAGCAGCTTCCACCGTCTTTGCGTCCTCTTGAACTGCCTCTACGCCCAGCGGAGAGCCGCATTTCGGACAAAATGTTTTCTTCTCCTTAATTTCCGTACCGCAATTTGGACAGAACATCTTTTACCAACTCCTTAGTATTAAATTTTTTACGAATAACAGCAACGTTATCGCCATGGAGCAGATACCATATCCCGCTAAAGCGCCTGTTGCAAATCTTCTTCGATTGGTAGACACCCGCCACTCCCATAGCTGAGTTAAACCGTCTATCACCAGTGGGATACAGCAAACGGCATACACGCTCACGTTCTTTCTACAAACCGTATACGCTGGCACAGCGAGAATATATCCAACCAGAACACCTGTACAGCGGGCACACAGTGGAAACTTCCTGCCTTTCCAGTAAAAGCTCCTATCTGCGCGTTGATGACAGCCTGCTCGATGGCCGACTGCCATCAGCCATTCATACACCGTTTTCTTCATCACGAGCCTTTTTCAGTCTATCTAAATACTCTTTATATTTCTTTGCATTTTCGACTGCTTCGTTTAACTCGGTTAAGGCTGGTGATAGCTTTATGTAATACGGCGGCATCATGCACATTACTCCAATCACCATTGCAGCAAGAAACCAGATAATTATCGTAATCAGTTCGTCCATATCAATAGCCAGAAATGCTATAAAGCCCATCAATGCAATGATGATTCCTCTCCCAATCATCCGGAATGTATTCTGTACCTTACACGCCGGGTACTCTTGCAAAAATGCCTGCTTATCCGCTTTCAGGCGAGCTTTCAAAGCCTTATAGCGGTTTTCAGCTTCTATCAATTCGTTGTCGATATTCTGGAGTATTACTGGATTCGCTGCCGACAGCAATGCTTTTCGCCTGGCTTTTGCATTAAGTTCTTGTTGAATTTTCTCCTGCCGAGCCTTTTCCGCTGCTTTCGCAGTCCCGGCTTGAAACTTTTTACCGCAGGAATGGCACACCCAGTAATCATCGGTAAATCCCGGACTTGCTCCGCACAGGCCGCACAATATGCCGATCGGCCCGAAAATCATCATACCGCAGCAGGCATCTGTAAACGATCCGCTGCTGCCAGAATGATGAACAGCCACATACTGCGTATTTTCCGAACCGCACTTTGGACACTTCACGCGATCCCCTCCCCTTTGCTTTCTTATGCACAGTATATCATTTCCAGCCTCATTTATAAATGATATAACAATTACTATTTACAAGTGTATATATCAATTTGCCGATTGGAACAACTACCTCTATGATGGTATGAGAGGTGTTGCCAATGACTGATATTTCGGCCGCAATCGGCAAACGAATCCGGCTTTTCCGCAACGCACAAGGCATCAGCTTGGAAGAATTATCTTTCAAAGCAGGTCTGAACGCTGCACACTTGGGACAAATCGAACGCGGTCTGCGCAATCCGACGATTGAAACGCTGAACCGTATCGCCACTGCGTTGGACATATCGTTTTATGAACTGATCGGCTCGGTCGAGGAAGTCCCGCAGAAACAACCGGAAACCAATGAGATCAAACGGAAAATCGACGCACAGTTGTCCTCCATGACTTTGGACGAGCAGAAGGACATACTGCGCATCATTCGCATATTCCGCCGCCGTTTTGATGAAGAAAACAAAAAGACTGACTGATATACTTATGTGGTATCAGTCAGTCTTTTATATTTTGTAGTTTATACACATTGTAAAACATTGCTATTCGATGCCCATTGTGGTAATATTAAACCAATAAAAGTTAAATTGTCGCAAAATAATTGGACAAAATACAAAGAGATCTCCTAAGAGATCTCTTGTTCCACACACTGTGGAGCCGCATACACGGCGCTTGCGCTAAAAGCTTATTTGAACTTGTAGTGTAATACCTAATGGTAGTAAATCATTGGTACACTATTATTATCCACCCCAATCATCAATTTGTCAATCAGGGAGATAAAGAAAATGAAAGAAAAAACGCAGATTCCTTATTATCTCGGAATAGATGCCGGCAGCAGTTCTGTCGGCTGGGCCGTCACGGATACAATGTATCATGTTCTAAAAACTAAAGGAAAAGCCATGTGGGGTGTTCGTCTGTTCCCCGATGCATCAACTGCTGCAGAGCGCCGTACTCATCGTGCTGCAAGGCGTCGCTTGCAGCGCAGAAAACAACATCTTGATATTTTAGAAATGCTCTTTGCTCCTGCATTAAATGAAAAGGATCCTCAATTTTTAGCCCGTATGCATGAGAGTGATTTATGGCAGGAAGATAAAAGTATAAATTCTAAATATTCTCTATTCTCCGATTCCAATTTTAATGACTGCGATTATCACGCCCAGTATCCAACCACATATCATCTTCGCAGTGAATTAGCACATTCCACAGATTCGCATGATGTCCGTCTTGTCTATCTTGCACTACATCATTTGATGAAATCACGGGGACATTTCCTCTACGAAATATCGGAAACATCGGACAATGACTCATCTTTAAGGGATAAGTTCGATGATTTTTATACTCTTTTATCAGATGCATACGGATTGGATTTTGTTCCGCACAATATGGATAATTATCTAAACATTTTGAAAACTCCTAATATGCGAGTTACGGAAAAGGCAGCTTTACTTACCGAAGGTCTAAAGAAGCCCAGCAAAAATGAAGCCGGAATTTCTCCCTTTTACATTTCTGAATTGCTGGCAGGAAGGTCTGTTGCACTCTCCAATCTGTTCGGTGATGACCGATTTAAAGATGCCAAGAAAATTACGCTGCAAAATGATCTTGATGCAAATTACAATGAACTTTGTGAGGTATTAGATGATCATATATCCGTAGTTACTGCTGCCAAAGATGTATACGATGCCGCACGCTTTTCGGAAATTATCGGTACGCACAGATACCTTTGCGATGCCAAAATTGCTGTATATAAGCAAAATAACATTGACTTAAGAGCACTTAAAGATTATATTAAGGCGCACTGCATTGAACGATATAACTCTATTTTTTGTGACAAAGAGGACAAGCTTGATAATTATGCTGCCTATAGCCAATATCATCATAAAAGCGGCGATTACACTTGCTCACAGGAGGCTTTTTGCAAATTCCTAAAAAAGTCTTTGCCTGAAATGGCGGAATCCAAATCCCCTGTCATTGCAACTATATATCAAAAAATCGTTGATGGTTCTTTTCTGCCGCGTTTGCGAAGCTCTGAAAATGGAGTTATCCCCTATCAGCTTCAACTGCGCGAACTAGATGCAATATTGAAAAACGCTTCTTTATATTTACCATTTCTAGCACAACAGCAATGCGATGGTTACACTCCCGCTGAGAAGATTAGAAAAACATTTGAATTCCGTGTTCCGTATTATGTCGGTCCACTAAATGATAAAGCAGCACATCACTGGGCTGTTCGTTCTAACACTGATTGCAAAGAAACAATTTATCCGTGGAACTTTAATCAACTGATTGATCTTGATCATTCAGCTGAAGCATTTCTCGTCAATTTAATTGGTCGCTGTACTTACACAGGTGACCCTGTTCTGCCTAAGGATTCTTTACTATATAGCGAGTATATGTTGCTCAACGAATTAAATCCATTAAAAATTGATGGTCAACCGCTTTCTACAGAGCATAAAAAGCAGTTGATTAAAGATATGTTCATACACCCTGTTTCCAAGCAAAAAGGCAAAGTCACTAAAAAGAAAATCTATGAATATCTGAAATCAAAAGGCTGGATTTCTAAAGCTACAAATATAGATTCTATCAACGGAATTGATGATAAGATCAAATCTGATTTGCGCTCCGCCTTCGGCAGTGCACAGCCGTCTGCCGGATTGTGGGCGATCAGCCGCTGCTCGACTGCCAGCTTCAGGGCAGAGGAAATGATTTGATGGATGTTGCGCACTGTTTTGGCGCTCAGTCCCTTGGGCTGCTTCTGTGCTTCGATTCGCTCTACCCGCCCTTCTGCCAACAATTTCTTGTAGAACTGTTGCAGATGCAGCGTCGTCAGATCATTCAACGGGATCTTGCCGAGCTGCGGCTTGATGTTGTTTTCGATGTAGCCATGATAGGTCAGGTAGGTGGATGGGCGCATTTTGATTTTGGCATAGTTCTCATACCACACTTCTAACCAGTTACCCACGGTGTAGGTCTTGGCCCGTCCGTAGTCGATGCCCACATTTTCCTCGATGGCTTTCTTCAGCTTTTCCTTGACTTCCGCTTGCGTCTTTCCAAGGACGTTTTTAATGATGGCCTTTCCTGTTTCTGGATCGTGACCGACTGTGTACCGACCCTCCCAGCGTCCGTCCTTTCGTTTGCGGATATTTCCCTCCCCGTTTGCTCGTCGCTTTGGCATATGTTAAGCAACCAGAGATTACAAGCGGGAATCCTGTCCACAAAAGAGCCAGATCTGGAATATATGTTCCATCGCCATCCACAAAGCAACAAGAGCGGTATATGAGATACAACCTTACCCTACGGAACAATCTCAGTGCAGTCGATCACCAAAAGGGGCCCAATTACCCTCGCACAGGCCCTGCTCCTTGGAAAATGAGCAGATTCATTTTTTATCATCATGCCAGGTATGACCGCCCAAAAGATCAGGCATACTGTAGCAAAGGGGGCCTGCGTATGAGAAAACCAAGCCGCGAGGCTTTGACGAAACGAATCTGGTTTGATTACTTCAATGAGGTCCTTCGCAAACAAAACCTCATTGATTGGAACACCTATCAGAAAATCAAGTTGTCTATCCAACAATAAGAAGCTGTTGATTGCATAAGCTCAAGTCAAAACCACCAGCTAAGCTGGCTGTCAGCATGTCCAGACACCCGGTCATTGTGCCCCATTTTTCCCCGTTTCAGCATCCCTCACCACTCATTTTTCCCGTTTACAAACGAAAAAGCCCAGCTTTCGCTGGACTTTTTCGACAGACTGGGGCATCCAAAAGGGTGCCCTTTTTCATTTCTGCAGGCCATGTACAGCCCACTCTGCTTCTGCCCTGTTCGTATCTAGGATACTCAACTGGCACTTCGATTTGCAGGATGCATGGATCTGGGCGCTTTACTCCCCATCCACAGGCTTGCCAACCATGTATACCCAGCCATGAGGAGGACAGACAGAATATGTCCAGTACCCGATGACCACACCGTCAAAGGGAGCAATGACCCGATCCACTTCCTCTCCGAACAGGTTCGTAATGATGGAAAGCGTGTCGCCCTTACGCACAGAATCCATTGCCTTCTTCACAGGCACATGAATCCCGCCGTTGCGGTTATAGATATAATCAATGTCATAGTGGTGTACGCCCTCATTGGCGGGCACGCTGCCCTCCAGAATCCCCAGCAGGGTCATCACATTGCGAATTCCGTTCTCCAACATCTGCTTGTGCTCATCCCGCTGATACATGCGGGTGCACTGTCCGCCGATCTCGGGTGTAATGCAGGGAATGCCCATCTGATAGGCATACTCATCCTCAATTCCGCTGTTCTCCGCGTAGCGGGTGTTCTTCCACAAGACCTTAAAGCCAAAGCACTGGGCCATTTCACGGGACTTATACGCCACAGGAGACTCCTCTCCGCAGTACAGCACAACAGGCTCCAGATACTCGCTGTTGCCGCCGCCGTGGATGCAGATCACCGCGTCAGCCTTCTTGATGATGTTCTCACAGTACCAGCTGCACACATAAGCCGTCATGGGGCCGGTTCCGCCCGGATAGATGCGATTCAGATCCTGGGGCACAAAGTCCAGGGTATTATAGCGCTTCATTTCGGCAAAGGCCTCTGCATTCAGGGCAGGGATTCCAATGAAGCTTCCCTTCATCTTGGATACATCCAGCCCCTCAAAGGTCTTGATAATTCCCTCAGTACCCTCATACTCGTCGCCGTGGTTGCAGGCATCCACCACCAACGTGGGACCGTCCTGGGCGCCCACCGCCAGCATAATGGGAATATTCACCCATGAACCGTTGGCCCGCTGGGCCAAATGAATAAAACCATATTCCTTGGTGCCCTTCTTTTGGAGTGCCTGGGTAAGATCAAACGATTCGTCATACTCTTTGATATTGGTCTGCATAATCCATATCCCCTTTCTCTATCATACCACACTGTCCGCGTCGCTGTTCAGTGCTTGGACAATGCTTGTGCACTCAGATACAAAGCGGTTCACCTGCCGGCGGAAGGCTGTCCGCCAATACAAAAATTCCTGAGGTGGCAGGTCGTTGCGGTGCTTGCCCCTGACCAGCTGCAGACCGGGCAGCAGGCCCACTGCAAATGTGTTGTCAAAGTGATATTCATCACAGGCACTGCACAGCAGTCTCGTCAGCCGGCCTCCTGCCTCCTTCGCCTGTCTGTCACTGGAAAAGCAGATACGCCCGGCACAGGCCTTGTCCAGCTCCTCCAGTGCCCGTTCTACAGGAGCGAAATCAAAGTCATCGCCGCAATGGGTCCGGATGTCTGCCACAGTATCTCTCATTTGCGCCAGACACCCTGCCGCGTCAAAGGGAAGATGCGCTTCATCGGCAAACTCTTTTACCAGCTCCACCAGCACCCGTGTATCCCTCATCAGAAGCTGGGGGTCCACCTTATCCATGGTATCCTCCACGGAATGCCACCACCAGCCTCCGCCGCTGCCTGCACAGTGCCAGCGGCCACGGTTGGGCGGCGCCTGATAAAAGTCAAAGGACACCTGGATGGGAATGCGCGGCCCGAAAAATGACAGGTCTGATCCCCGCCCCAGCGGGCGGATCACCACCTCAGCCTGCCCGGTGCACCGACGCAGGATATCCCCAAGGGTATCCCCTGCCACACCGGACGTGGAAAACCCGATCTCCTGCGCTCCCATACAGCCGGGAGAGTCCATGTTGACCAGCGCCACACAACGGGCATCCAGGTCCTCAAACTGCTCATCGCAGTACCAAGTGCTCCCGGCATACCGTCCGTTGGAGTGGGCCGGCCACCACGCGATTTTGACACCCCGCCGCAGCTGCTTCTGGGACAGTACCCGTGCCAGTTCCAACACAGCGGCATTCCCGGTGGCATTATCCGTCACACCATAATCCCAGGAGTCATAGTGGCTGCCCACCAGCACATACTCCGGCGTTTCACCGGCCAGCTCGGCTACAGGGATCTGAAGACGCACACATCCACACTGCAGTACGCTGCGCACCGTCGCGGTACGGCTGCAGGCTCCAGGCGTCAGCAAGGGCAGTATGGATTCTCTGTCACAGCTTCTCAGGCCCACCACCGGAAAATCAGGATAGGTTTTTCCGTTTTCAGGCTCCGCGGTGCCCCACACAGGGCTGACCGTCTCGTAGTGAAGCACAGGCTCCTCGCTGGTCCACAGATGGATCAGGCCCTTTACACCGTATCCCCGCAGCTTTTGAACATAGTCCTCATAAAAATTGTCCCCAATCACGATGCAGCCCCGCGCCCCCGCGTACCAATCCTGCTCCTGTCTGGGCTTCAGCTGGTCGTGGGCATGGACATCATAAAACAAGGGGGCGGTCACTCCGTCCGGACAATGGGCGGAGAAGGAACGGGGAAGGGCTTCAAAGGTCTGATCCATCCCCTCTACAGTAACTGACGCTTCTATAGGAGTGGAGACATATCCGTCACACTCATACACGCGGCATGGAATGCCCCATTCCTGCAGCTTCTTGATCAGATAGCCGCAGGCACGGTGCTCATCTTCCGAACCGCCGATGCGCTTCAGCCCGGAAAACACATCCAGTGTCTCCATCAGGCATTCCCGTGAGAGTTCTTCCATTCCTCAATTCTCCTTTTGGTATGCAAGGAAACACTGGTACACATCCTGCCAGGCAGCCTCATCCGTCACAAGGCGGAAGGCAGCCAGTGCACAGCACACAGCACCGTCATAGATGCCCTGATGAGCCCGCGCCTCTTTCCCGGTCTTTACCCATGCGTCCGTGTGAGGAGGATCATCTGTCTCGATGGTCTTTACCCGCAGGCAGCAGCTGGGCAGCCGGTGGGTCACCGCGCCGAAATCGGTAGAACCGCAGTCCTTCCGGGGCGGAGCAATTCCGTCACACGCAAATTTTTCTGCACACTCCATCAGCAGCGCACCCATGGCATCATTGATGGTGGTGTTGTAAATATGCGCCACAGGGGTAATTTGTACCTGTGTCTGGGTAGCCATGGCAGCAGCCTGGGCAATCTCCCGGGTCCACTGCTCCACGCTCTCCAGATACGCCATGGAGGAGTGGCGGATCTCTACCTTAACCTTGGCAAAATCGGGCACGGAGTTGACTGCCGTCCCCCCAGCCAGCACAATATTGCTCACCCGGCTGGAATCCTTGAGGTGATTGCGCATGAGCCCAAGCCCTGTCTGCAGCATGGTCACCGCATCCACTGCGCTGCGCCCAGCATAAGGCGCAATACCCGCGTGGGCGGTTTTGCCGTGAAATTCCACATCCATCTCGATCAGAGCCAGAGAGGGCGTCTCCAGCTGGGTCAATGTGCTGCCGTGCACCATGAAGGCCACATCAATATGGTCAAACCCGCCGTGGGCGGCCATCTCGTTTTTGCCTCCGTCCAGCGACTCCTCGCTGGGCGTCCCGATCACATGGATCTCAAAGGGCTGGTCCGAAGACTCCAGCACTCCCCGCAGGGCCATTGCCGCGCCGATCATGGCAGGGGTCTGCATATGGTGGGCGCAGCCATGTCCCTGGCCCCGCAGCGCATCATATTCCCCTAAAAATCCTACTGCGCGCCCTCCGGCAGCCCGCCCTCCCTTGTGGCGGTACACGGCACAAAAAGCCGTATCCAGCCCGGCGTAGGGAATGGTTACTTCAAAATCGTGGGCTCGCAGCCACTTTGTCAGCGCAGCTGAGGAGCGGTACTCCTCATAGCCCGGCTCGGCGTAATCAAAAATTTCGTCGCTCAGCGCGCACAGCTGCGGCATCAGCTCTGAAACGATATTCGCAATTTGCTTCTGAATTTCTTCCATGGCATGTCCCATCCTATATCTTTGAAATTTATAATATTCTGCCGTCGCGCCATGCAGTTGCGGCGGCCAGCTCTAAACGGATCAGTAACCGATCACCACAGCCAAAGCCAGGAAGGCCATAGAAACCAGGCTGAGCAAAATCACCAGCTTAATGACGTACTTCAGCCACACGGAATAGGGAATCTTGGACGCAGCCAAAAATCCCAGCATGGTGGACGAAGTGGGGTAGATGGCATTGGTCAGGCCGTCACCCAGCTGGAAGGCCAGCACAGTGCTCTGGCGGGTCAGGCTCACCAGATCGCCCACAGGCGCCATGATCGGCATGGTGGCTGCCGCCTGGCCCGTACCAGAGTTGATGGGCAGGTTGATGATGTTCTGCACCAGGAACATACCGATGATCTTTACCGAGCTGGGCAGTGCCACAATCGCATTGGCCAAGGCATTGATAATGGTATCAATGATCATGCCGTCCACCATAACGGTATTGATCGTACCGGCCACTCCCACAATCATCGCACCGAAGGTGATATTGGCCATGCCCTGCACATACAGATCGCAGATCTTGTTGCCGCTGAACCCGGCCAGAATACCGCATACCACACCCAGCACCAAAAACAAAGTAGCCATTTCGGTGATAAACCATCCCAAGTAGGCCACGCCGTAAATCAAAACGGCAAGCGCGATGACAACGGCCAGAAGGATCAGCTTGTGCCGTCCGGTCACTTCAATCGCAGATACATCCACATCCTCCAGGTTGGAATCCTCGTTCCCCATCAGGTTCTTGGAGGGATTCTTCTTTACCTTCTCCGCGTAATGAATAATATACAGGCTGGTCACAACAATAAACGCCACCAGGATAATCCAGCGATACCAGGCTCCGGAGAACATGGGAGTCACACCCGCGATGGACTGAGCCACACCCACATTAAAGGGATTATAGATGCCCGCCGTAAAGCCCACGATGGAGCCCATGGCGATCATGGCTGTACCTGTGATGGTATCATAGCCCACTGCCTTGGCCACTGCAATCCCAATAGGCACAAACACCAGAACCTCCACAGACATTCCCATGGTGAAGCCGCCTACGGCAAAGACCGTAATGAAGATGGGGATGAGCAGCTTTTCTTTTCCCGCAAACATCTTGCCCAGCTTGGCACAAAAGGCGGTGATCATCCCTGTCTGCATAATCAGCTCAAAGGCGCCGCCGATGATGAAAATAAAGAAGATGATCTCGTTTACGCTGGAGCTGCCCAGAGTTCTCACAAAAGCCATGGGGATTTCCAGCGGTGAAACCGGTGACGATTCCACCTGAGTGTATGTACCCGGTACAATCAGCATACGGCCGCTGGCATCCTCCTGGCGCTCAA
Organism: Butyricicoccus sp.; assembly: GCF_977037065.1. NCBI lineage: Bacteria > Bacillati > Bacillota > Clostridia > Eubacteriales > Butyricicoccaceae > Butyricicoccus > Butyricicoccus sp. The sequence continues at coordinate 65,932 of NZ_CDRQNY010000006.1, forward strand.
ACTGGCCGGCAGGAATCACGTAGGTCAGCAGGCAGACAACCAACACGATCAGAAACAGAATAATGTACGTGTGGGGCATCTGGATGCCTTTTTTCTTTTTCGACGTTTCAATGGACATTCTTCTCTGCACTCCTCACAATCAAGTGTCTAATAATTATACATTTATTTTTTTCTTTATGCAAGGGCAAATCGAGATTTATCGAGGAATCTGAATTTATCGTAAAAAACTCCCTTGAGCCGCCAGCGGCTCAAGGGAGTCTATGGATGTTTTGACCACTGTATCCACAAAAACTGATTAAAGTTCCAGCCCATTCCACGCTTCTGTCAGCCGACACAGCCGTTACAGAAGCGTGTGTGCTGCTGAAGTTTCCACTGGGCAGGCTGACACGGGCATAGCGGCCATCCCAAATTCAGTGTAAACTCCTCAGCTTGGAAGCGCGCAAAGTTTATCTGCAGCCACAGCAGATTCATCCCGCTGCCGCCTTCTCCTATACGATGTTCCCCCTCACAGACTGAGGGTACAGATGTAACGGATGGGTCGAATATGTCCTGCAACCGTGCGGTCTATGCGCCGATAATTCATAGTTCGTATGGGCACCATCTTCTTAATAGTGAGCATAACCTCCTGCATTTTTCGCTCCCGATCCAGTTCTGCTTGCTCTTGTTTTCGACGAGCCTCAACGGCAGCATAATCGGTGAACAGATCCATCTGCTCAAATTCGCCCTCTCTGGTCATCGCCTCACTCTCTGAAATCACCCGACCCGCAACGATGTTAAGTCGCCGCACCATGAGGTCGGTATTCACAATACGATCAAAGAGCGCTGTAGCTGCCCCCATGATTTTCTTTGTAGAGGAGGTATAATCGTTCAGGCGCTCGGTTCCATGGGCGTGCTTTGGAACCTCGCGGCCATAGTGATCCTTGACTATTGGGCCATGATAACGATTTCGCCGTGCCGGATCAGTTAGGTTCTCAATGTCATAGCCGACCGTCAGAACAATCTGGTCGGTCATCAGCTTCTTACTCACCAAATCCAGTGCCAGTTGCTCTGCCATTTCTCTCAGCACCAACCGAGCCCTTTCTGCGGAATACGGGCAATGCAGGACCTGACCGGAACCAAGGCTGTTTTCACTGGGATGATATGCCTTAACCGCTTGGATGGTACAGGGTTCCCAGCCCCACGAATGGTCAATCAACAACTCAGCGTTTTTCCCAAAGAGCTGGTAAAGAAGATCCTCATTGCATACCGACATTCGCGCAACATCGCCCATGGTAAACATTCCGTGTGCCTCTAACTTCTTGGCGTATCCACGTCCAACCCGCCAGAAATCGGTGAGTGGCTGGTGCGACCACATGGTTTGACGGTAGGTCATCTCATCCAGCTCTGCGATGCGCACGCCGTTCTCATCCGCAGGGATATGTTTTGCCAAGATATCCATTGCGACTTTACATAAATAAAGATTCGTACCAATACCTGCGGTGGCTGTAATTCCGGTATTCTCGATCACATCCAGGATAATTTTCATTGCAAGTTCTCTGGGGGTAAGTTTGTAGGTGGATAGATAATCGCCAAGCTGGACTAGAGCATATTATAGAGAATTCTACGGGCAATAACAATAAAATTTTCGCTGATTTAAGTTATGAAATGCGATTGAATTGTGAAGATTTGAACCGAATTGCTGATGTTCGTGTATATGTCAATGATGTGCTTGAGTCCTCTGTTTACAATAATGGACGAATTTATTTTCCTAGTCGAGGGATAAGCAATAGACGAATTTTTCTAGATTGTTATGGGTTTGCGGAGTTGTCTATTACGCTTATATTAGTAGATGGACAAGAATGTACGCTGAATTCAGAGTATTTACCGATTTTGGTGCGACGAGAGGAACTTAATAATTCGGTAGAAGCAATGGCTAGATTTGTTTATAATAATCAAGAATGGCTTTTGTTAAATGGAGAACTCAAACCGAAAAAACCATCTGGGCTTAAAGAGAATGGGTACCGTAGTCTTGCGACACAGATTTTGTTAGCAGAAGAAATTGCAGCTATATATGAGAGTAGTTATGGATATTTCAAAGCTAATAGCAGATTCAAGTTGGAAAAGATGTCTGTAATTGAGAGACTAGAGCGAATACAATATGTGACGCAGGGAACGCTGTCATATACAGCAACGCATCCAGAGTACTTGCGGCAAGTAAATAGTACGCAAGGTATATTTATTGGAAATCGTGTGTATCAACCACAGAAAACAGAAACTGTTCAAAATACACGCTCATATGATATATATGAGAATAGAGTGATTTTAGCATTTCTAAGGAATATGATTGATTCGGTACAATCTTTGCAAGGATATTGCTGTAATCTATTAAGTAAAATCCCCAATGATGAAGATTATAGCTCAGAGTACATTTATTCATCATTTTTTATGTTTTCTGAAACAAGAAAAATGATAGAAGATGGAAAGACTCAGTTGGAGAAATTGTCTGAAAAATTTACATATTTATGGGGAATGTATAGTGATATTCTTCGTATCCCCCTAGATCAACATATAGTATCCCCTAGACCGACTGCAATTTTTCTCTCCGTTCCACAATATAATCGAATATTCGTTAGAATTCATCAATGGTTTAGTTTTGGAATATATAATTTTTCTAAAGAACATTTTATGCTCTCCTTTATTAAAATTTCAGCTTTGTATGAAAGTTATCTTTTGGCGAAATTCCTTTGCTATTTCAGAGATAGAGGGTATTCATTGGAGTCTTCTAGACGTTGCGTATATCCGGTATCAAAACGATGGAAATACAAAAATACTTCTGTACGAAAGACATTTGTATTAAAAAATGGTCAGAAAAGGATTACTTTATATTATCAGCCTGTAATTTTTGATACAGATCAGCGCTCTGTAAATGGTATCGGGTTGTATAGAAATAATTCTATATCTGTGTATGCGGGTAATGAAGATGACTGTAGGCAAGGCGGTCATTACTATGTGCCAGATTTTCTGATTAAAATTGAAGAAAATGGCGATTCCCAATATATGATCGTAGATGCAAAATTTAGTGATTATAGTAGTGTACGACGCTATTATGTAAAAGATTTGGTGTTTAAGTATTTATTTTCAATTAGTCCAATCGAGGAAAATGAATTAGTATGCGGTCTTTGTATTATGTATGGTAAATGCAAGTCTAAGGAACGACTGCAAACAGCATATGATAAGCAAATATTAGGCACTGAAATCTATCCATTTATAGAAATATTCCCCTTAATAGAAGGAATAGATTCTGCAGGACAGTATGAAAAGATGGATCGATTGCTGAAGAAATTACTATAAGATTTAGGCAAAAAAATAAAGCTGCCCGCTCGGGGCAGCTTTATTTCTCTCTCAAAAGAACTGGATCGGCTGACGCAGCGGCGGCTCCATATTATACATATTCGCCATCGTCTGCATTGCGGTCCATTTCTGGTCGGTCAGCACATGAGCATAGGTATCCAGCGTAAATCCAACAGAATAATGCCCCAGCAGAATGGAAAGTGTTTTCGCGTCCATACCCTGTTCCATTGCGCGGGTGGCAAATGTATGCCGCAGTGCGTGAAAGTTGTAATTCGGTAGATCGGCTGCGGCCAGCATCTTCTGATAATATTCCCGCATAAGGCGCGGCTCGACATAGAGGCCGTTCTCCTGCGTGGCAATCAGACCGTTCTCACAATAAGCAGAACCCAATGCGGCAGCATCCTGCATCTGCACGGTTCGCCAGTTCTGGAGGTCCATCACCAGATCAGGCAGCATGGGGATACTGCGGATACTGTTCTGCGATTTAGGTGTTTGCGTAACGATCTCGGTTTTGCTGTCGGCTTCGTCATCATCATAGCGCTGTAAGCGATTGAGCGTCTGGTTGACATGAAGCATATTCGTATAGAAATCAATATCACACCAGCGCAGGCCGACGACCTCACCCAATCGTAAGCCAGTTACCAAAGTCATTCGTACAAATACGCCATACCGGAATTGATAACTCACTTGCACCAGACGAGCCTGTTGTTCGCGCGTTAAAATCTCAATGCGCGGTTTGGTGAGTGGCGGCAGGCTTACACTGCCGGACGGATTGGAGAGAATCAGTCCCTCGGACTGTGCCTGTGCAAGAGCCTTATGTAAGCACATATTCAGATTGGAAATGGTTTTGGGAGATAAGTTCTCCTGCTCCTGTTTGCAGTTGTAGAATATCTGGAGCGTACGCGGGGTCAGCTCTTTCAGCTTGATAGTGCCGAGCGACGGTTTGAAATGCTTGCGGACATAGGTTTCATAACTCTTATAGGTGGACTGCTTGAGCGTGTGCTGCATATAAGTCGTCAGCCAGTTATCCAGCCATTCGCCTACGGTCGTATTGTTCTGTAAATACTGCGGTGTCTGTACCATAGTGACACTCAAAGCATGCTGTATATCAACAGCTTCCTCCAGCGTGTCAGCGTACTTGGAAATACGGGTTGGCTTACCGGTTTCCACATCTCGGCCGGAGATACGGACTTCGTAGCGCCCATTCGGTTTCTGGCGGATACTGTCCTCCCCGTTGTGACGCTTTTTCTTATTCTTCTTATTGTTGTTCATCTGTAATGCCTCCGATGCGGTTTTACTGATGAGTTCGGATCGGGTTAGAATTTGATTTTAAGGTGAAATGGTTCTGTGCTATAATGGAAATCAATAGATGACAGAAACGGTGATACAGATGGAAAAGACCACAGGCGAATTGATGGATATTCTGCGCAGCAAGCCAGATGCAGCAGCCTTTGTTCAGGAGAACGCTGACGAGTTGCAGAATAAAACCGTACCGGAGCTGTTAGCGGACCTGCTGGAACGCAAACAGCTGACAAGAGCGGCAGTAATCCGTGCGGCAGGCTTAGCGCGTACTTATGGCTACCAGCTTTTCGACGGTACTTATACACCGACACGGGACAAGCTGATACAGCTTGCGTTTGGCTTTCAGCTTACGGTAGAGGAAACGCAGGCGCTTCTCAAAGCCGCAGGCCATGCTGTGCTGTACCCGCGAAACGCGCGTGATGTGGTCATTATAGAGTGTCTGTACCAGCGATGCGGCATCATTGCGTGCAATACCAAATTGGAGGCACAGAACCAGCCGTTGTTAGAGTGAGCGCAGGCTGCGATACAGCGTTGCCTTTTTCACCCCAGTCAGCTCCTCAATTTCCCGAACGGTGTACTGCTTGGTATGATAGAGCTTCACGGCCTGCTTGACTTTTTGTGCATTGGTGCGCGGTCTGCCGCCGATATGGCCGCGTGCTCTGGCGGCATCCAAACCCTCCTTGGTGCGCTCTGCAATCACATCACGCTCGAACTGTGCGACGGCGCTCATTAGTGTAAACAGCAGCTTTCCCGCCGGTGTGGAGGTGTCGATCTGCTCTTTCAGGCTGACCAGATGCACGCCACGTTCGCGGAACAGTTCCACCAGTTCGATCAAGTCTTTCGTGCTGCGGCCCAAGCGGGACAGGCTCTCAATTACTACCGTATCGCCCTCCATCATGCGATCGAGCAGTTTGTTCAGTTCCGGACGGTCGCGCTTCGTTCCCGTCATTTTCTCATTGAAAATGTAGTCCACGCCGTACTGTGTCAGCATATCAAGCTGTCGCGCAAGGTTCTGCTGTTCGGTGCTGACACGGGCATATCCGAATTTATAGTGCTTCATATCGTCCTCCTGTTGCAAAAATCTTCGTTTATGAAACAAAAAAATTTACCCTCGGAATGTGGTATTCCGAGGGCAGTTTTTGTTCCAAAACCCGTTTCAAAATCAATGTGCCGAAAGTCAGGCGTTTTTGAAACTACACATCATCGGTCAGATCGAGCAGATCGTCCAATGCTTCCAGCACTTCACCGAGTACCCAAAGCACGCCGAATAAACCCATGTTATTCGTCCTCCTCTCTTAGTATGCGTATAACAGCTCTCCGGTCATTTCGTGCAACAGAGTCGGATCGTAGAGCATCTCCTCGATTTCCTCCTCTGAACAGCCGTAGTCGAGTAATGCCTGAATTTCATCCGCCGTTATGCCGAACGCCTTTGCCACGCTGAACAAATCATCGTAGTTTGCAGTCGTGTCCTCATAGTAATCGCGGTAATATGGATAGCGTCGCCACCAATGCTCATAGCTGGTTTTCGGCATAAAGCTGCCGGTAGTGATATGTCCTGCTCGGTCGATTTTCAAAATCTCACCCTCCTTTGGTTCCAGAATGTCAGAGGGTGTGTTCAACTTTAACTTCTTGATGGTCTTGCAGAGAATGTCCCTCGTAGAAGCGTAGAGCAAGTAACCATCATAGAACATGATGCACAGCGGGTTGTCGCCAACCACAAACCAGATAGCATCGTCCTTATCCAGCACCGTAAACACAAAAGAACCCTCGACCTTTTCAGCCATAGCTTTAAGGCTGTCAAAGTCGAGGGTTTTCTGCTGTTCAAGAAGCTGGACGGCAACATAGCTATCGGTTTCCACACTGGTTTGCGGAAGATTTTCCGTCACGCGGAGTTCCTTATCGTTCCAGAGTACGCCGTTATGCGCAAGGGCAAAAGTATCGCCATCGACATGACCAGGGAACGGATGATTATTCTGGTTAAACTGCGCATTGCCCTGTGTTGTCATGCGGGTATGGCCCATAATGGTATTCACGCCGTTCGGAATATGAATCTTCATCTTCCGAGCGGGAATCGGACGTTTGTAGATACGCAGGCGGTCGTTGAAGTTATAGGCGATGCCGGTTGCATCCGTGCCGCGCACCTGACACTCTCTGGAGAGGGTATTCAGAATTTTGTTCTTTGTGTGAGTGCTCAGGCACTCCGTAAAGTCGATTAAGCCAAACAGACTGCACATACTCATTCCTCCTCGCTTGCGGTGACAGGTTCGTTGACATACAGGCGGCGTTCCTTAAGATACTGGATAAGTTCCGGCTCCTTGATTTCGTCGAGGAAGTCAAACCAGCTCATGTCCTGCACTTGATAATCGGACAAAGAAACAGCCACCTCGACAAGATGGTTGACCATCTGCAAAGTGGCTTTCAGTGTGTTTAATTTCAAAGTTCCGCGGAACATACGGATTTCTACCGTGTCAGAGTTCGTAAGGTTGACCGCCGTGTAACGTCCGGCGCAAGAGTTCTTCGCATGGCTCATCTGCTCGGACGGCGTAAGACGGATACCATACCGTGCCGCCCAGCGATTCATCTGCGACTGCGTGCGGCGGCTGAACCGCAGAAGCTCAGCCCAGAATTTCTCTACAAAGTAGAGCAGGCGGGCGATCGCGGCCTCCTGCTGTTCGTAAGTACAGCCAAAAGCCAAGCGCGAAATATGAACGTGTAGGCCGCAGGTGCCGGCGGCATGGCTGAGATACCCCATGCGCTGTGCTTTACAGAGTACCTGTTCCCACGGCATTTCGTTCAGGTGGTATTCCAGCGTCATGGGATGTGTAACAAGTTCAAGACCCTCATCCAGACTGCCATCGGTTTTGATGTACAAGTTTTCGGCGTTTGCGTTGGCAATGTCGAGCAACTTCTGTGCGTTGCTGTTCACCGTGCCGCCCTCATCAATCTCCAGCTCTACGCCAAAATGCCGCAGTCCCTTGCCGTGGAACACAAGGTCGGGCGTATAGTTGTAGTCGTGAATCGCGCCTTCGTGCTCGTCCCAGCAATCCGAGCAATAGGAATGATCGTCGTCATCGAAGTAGGCATCATAGCTGCGCAGGATGCAGCCACAGTCGTGGCAGCGGACATAGTGCTCGTCAAAACAGCCCTCGCAGAGCGTGTGGTGATCGTCCTCAATGGCGCTTTCCTGATAGATGCGCTCGCCGCAGCGGTCACAGGTTACTGTCAAACGATCTACACAGTCCTCACAGAGCCAGTCGCCCTCTACCTCAAACATCTTGCTGATCGGGTGCTCTGCGCCGCAGTTGTCGCAAATTCGAGTATCTTTCATTTTTGTTTCCTCCATTCAGTATTTGTTGAGTTGCTGATACTTCATGGAGATAATATATAATTGAAAATACGCTTATTTACAGAAATAGTACAAATCCCCCATTTATGCACACATAAATGGGGGAAATCTTCTGTGTTCCGCGTTCCGCGTTCTGACGGTATACTTTTTACACTTATACTTATTATTACTATTATTCTTAATATACACTGTGGAAAAAGTATCTATGCGGAACGCAGAACGCGGAACAGACCATTTCTTTTAACAGTTAATCGCTCCACTCCTTGTATTGATAATTTCTCATCATAATCGTTTGAAACTGCGCTCTGCTATTGGAATCTGATGCCACTTCATACAGAACCTTAAACAATCCTTCATTTTCTTTTGCTAACTTATAAAAAGCATATCCTATACGCTTTTCAATTTCAGGATTTTCCTTATGCAATGTATATTTCTTTGTCAAACTTTTTCGCAATTCATCTTCTTTACGTTGATCCTTCTCTCTGTTTTTCACATATTGCTTTTGTAATTCCCAGAGATCCATAAAATTTTTCTGTTCTTCAGGAGTTGCATATGCTAAACGATAAAAAACGTCTGCATATATAGATTCTGATTGCTGACCTTTTGACTTTTGCCATGTCATTTCATTTTGTTCTTCAACAAAATTCTCAACAAACTTTTCCTGCGCTTGCAACGATGGCCGCAATTCATCTTCAAACGAAATAGCCTTTATCAGCTTTTCTTCTGTCTGTTTCTCAGGGTAAACGCTATTATGAGCCTTTTCTCTTGTAATCCAGCGAAAATCTACCACACCTGCGAAATATTCCGGACATACATCAAAAACCTTAGCAAGGTAATGACACCATTCCCTGCTGTTGCATTTCCCCTGCTCGATTTCCTGTAAATAGGACACCGATACATCTTCACCCGTCATATCCATAATCTTTTCTCTCACCTGCTCATGTGAAAGGCGATGTTTTGTTCGCTCCTCATGATACCGCTTGCCAAAGAGTTCCGGATTAACTTCCCATTGTATAGGTGTTTGTCCACTTATGTTGCGAGGTCTTTGTGCTACACAACACTGCTCCCATTCTATTTGCACTTTATTTTCATTAGACATACTATTTTTCTCCTTCCTGTCAATAATTTTTTCGTTTTTGATCCATAAACTTATATGAATTTCTATTCTCCTATTTTGCGATTCACAAAGTTCATTACAACTAAATTCTCTTTTGATGTCTAATTCGCGCTAACCCACAATGTTCTCTTTTCACAAACACCTCTAATTGTTGCTGATTTCGTAGATTTTGTATTTCTTACTACTTAGTGTATTATGTCATCGAGGCCTCACAAGTACAAAAACAAGGAGGTATTCCTACGACATCAAACAATTACCCACTGGACAAAAACGGATACGCTATTCCTATCCTCTTTGATGCGATCAACTTCGAAAACCATGAAGCAGTACCCACTGATTCACCGACAGCATCGCCAGAAGATGTGATGAACAATGTCCTGTCTGCATTTTGTTCCAATTCCTCTGATATTACTATATCACAACAGGAGTATACCAACAATACAGACAGTCCAGAAAAGGCTATGTCCGCTCCTGCTCTGCCACCGGTTTCCTGTGCGCCTGCACAAGGCAGCAGTTTCGATTCCAGAGAATCAGCCTGCACCAACGGAAACAGCCGTTTGTCCACCCGTAATAGAGCGTCCCAAAGCGGCCAATGCCGCGACTATCGCCAACCACATTGCCGCAACTAGAAAAATCCGCATCTACCAAGAGCACATTTACTGGTATGCGAACGGCTGGTATCACCTATTGCAGACCGGTGAGTTACGCCGCCTAATGCGCGCGCTCTGTACTGCCGACATTGAAAAGCACAGCAGCAAGCGAGTTTTCGAGGACATCGAAGTCTTCCTGCTCAGCAATTCCAAGCTGCTTGCTGAACCACCAGGCAACCATTCGCTGCTCTGCATCCAGAACGGTATCTATGATATGACAACGAACACCATATCGCCGCATACTCCTGCCTGCTTTTTCACACATTGTCTGAATGTATCGCTGCCTACTCTGTGCCATGGTACGCCGCACTTTGACAATTTCATAGGTTTTATCACCGGAAATGATTACGCTCTGCAAATGCGTATCTGGCAAATGCTCGGCTATATTTTTGCCTGTGATACCGATGGTAAGGTATTCTTCCTGCTGCAAGGTGTCAGCAACAGCGGCAAAAGCGTGCTGCTTGAGCTGCTGCGCTCTATGTTCAATCCCGAAGCTGTGAGCACACTTGATCTTTACCGTCTTGGCGACCGTTTTTCCGGTGCAGCCCTGATTGAAAAGAAGCTCAATATCTGCGGTGATCTTCCTAATCGTACGCTCTCGGCACAGGCCGTTGCAACGCTTAAACAGATCACAGGACGCGATCTTATGACAGTGGAGGAAAAGTATAAGCCGCTTGCAACCATGGCACCAGCGATCAATCTCGTGTTCGCATCGAACTTTCCGATTCGGATGGCCGAAGAAGATACGGCGCTGTTATCCCGCATGGTGGTGATACCTTTTCGGTTCTCTATCCCTACGGAACAGCAGGATCATCTACTCACGCAGAAAATCCTCGCCGAGCGGGACGGCATCTTTCTCCGCGCAATCCACGCATATCACCGTCTGCTTGCGGACAAGTACATTTTTGCAGGACAGGCCCTCGTCGATCAACTGTTATCCCAGTCCTATGCATCGCCTATGTCCGAAAACCAGAATATCGCTGCATTTTTGAATGATTGCTGTATCCTGACCGACGATAACAGTTTTACTTCTACACAAGACCTGCATGAAGCCTGCACCGCCTATTGCGTGGAACACGACTTGCCGATCATAACCGATCGGACACGCTTTTCGCGCATACTGCGCAGCCAGCTTGCGAATAAAGTCGAGCCGAAAAAAATACGGATCGGTGACAAGACCTACAATGGGTACATCGGAATTAAACTATCGAACCAATAAGGAGAAACAAATTATGGGTAAGCATAAAAATAACTATAAAAGCAAAAATGGCCGCTACTATGTTCTCAAGGGCAGCAATGCCGTTATGATCGCCTACAACTGGGATCAGGCAAACGAATGTTTCCGGAAGTACATCTGCTCTCCTAAACGTCAAATCTCACACTGCTCTTACTTAGACGCACAGCACGATGCGCTGAACCACCTAAGAGAGATTGCACCCGGTCTTCCTATTCCACTCGAACTGCCGCTTGGCCGTATTATCACGGTCCGGTCGCTCATGCAGCAGTACTTAGGCAATACGGAGGTCTGATTCTATGACAGCACAAGTAAAATGTATCACCTTATCCGCCCGTGATCTGGCTGAACTGCTCGGCATAAGCCGTAGCGCTGCCTATGCGCTCTTTCACCGCGAGGATTTCCCAACACTCAAAATAGGCCGCCGCCTGCTTGTAACGCACGATGCGCTGATGCAATGGCTCAAAGAGGATGCCGCCAAGAAAAGCGCCTGAATATGCAGCAGAGGGCAAGGTCTAAAACCTTACCCTCTGCTTATCTCACGCACAGCATTTATCCCCAGCTTGTGCAAAACTTGCATACCTATGCTATACTATTTACATACAATCGAACTGTATGTGCCGGAAAGGAGTATTCTTTTACTTATGGCACGAAAAAATAAAAAGCGTGAAGCCGGAAGCGGCTCTATTACCAAGCGGAAAGATGGCCGCTGGCAGGGTCAGTATGTGTCCGGATACGATCCGGAAACCGGAAAGCCTCGTCGTCATACCATTTACGGCAAAACACAGAAAGAAGTCGCAGAGAAACTGCGTGCTGCAACCTCCAGTATTGACAACGGCACCTTTCAGGAACCGCGTAAAATCACGGTAGCCGAATATGCCGCAGAATACATGACAACTCACGTTGCCACGCTGACCGATTCCACACAGCGCAGTTACGAGAAAAATCTTCGGCTGCATATTCTTCCCGCACTGGGTACTCGCCGTTTGACCGACCTCACCCACCGCGAGGTACAGCGCTTTGCTTCGTCTTTAGGCGCAGGCGGTAAAGGGCTTGCCCCCAAGACTGTACACACCGTATTCGGCACGCTGCACGCCCTGTTGACCGCTGCACAGCGCGATGAGATCTTACAGCGCAATGTTGCCGACTTCTGTTCTCTGCCGCGTGTAACGCAAACCCGCGCCAAAGCGATCACCTCTGCCGAGCTGAATCAGTTTCTCGATCTGATTCGCAAGGACGAATTCTATTATCTGTTCTTCCTCGATATTTTCTCCGGTATGCGCCAGTCCGAAATTCTCGGCTTGCGCTGGGCTGATATTGACTGGAACCGAAACAGCCTTGTTGTACGCAAGCAGCTCCAGCAGAAATGCAAGAAAGGTGATTACAGCTATACGCTCATTGACCCGAAAGAGAACAAGCAGCGGCGTATTATTCTGGCGGAAATGGCTATGCTTACGCTTCAGAAGCAGCGCACCAAGCAGCAGCGTCAGCGTTTAGCCGCCGGACCGCTGTGGAACAATCCGTTTGATCTGGTTTTCACCAATGAATTTGGCCGCGCACTCAACCACCAGACCGTATACAAGCACCTCAAGCGTCTGCTGCGTTCCTGCGGTATGGGGGATTATACGTTTCATTCTCTGCGCCACTCATTCGCTACGATTTCGCTGGAAAACGGCGATGATATTAAGACCGTACAGACGAATTTAGGTCACAGCACAGCTTCGTTTACGCTGAAAACCTACGCTCATGTCAGTGACCAAATGCAGCGCAGCAGTGCCGCCCGTATGGAGGAGCTGATCTCCAGTTTGGGAGCCGTAAATTAGCCCATTGCTGTCACGATTGCTGTCAAGAAAAATTAAGTCATTCTAAAAGTTATCGTTTTCTATCTATAAATGCAGAAAAGCTGCACTTTTCACAATAAAAAGTGCAGCTTTCATGGCGGAGACAGAGAGATTTGAACTCTCGCGCCGATTTCTCGACCTACTCCCTTAGCAGGGGAGCCCCTTCACCAGCTTGGGTATGTCTCCATGTCAAGGTATTGAGTTGTGCGCGGAGTTATTCTCGATCGAACCCTCCGCGCGCAATCTCGTGATTGGCGGAACGGGTGGGATTCGAACCCACGCGCCCTTTCGGACAAACGGTTTTCAAGACCGCCTCGTTATGACCACTTCGATACCGTTCCGTATCTTGCCCGATAAGCAAGATATATTTTACACCAGATCCTCGTGTTTGTCAACACATATGTGAACATTTGTTCTCACTTTTTTCTTATTACAATTTCATGCAGAGATGCGACGCTCGCCGCGGGAGCAAAAAGAGTAGACACCTGCGGTTTCTACCCTCTTTGAACACCCGTTTCCCTTGGTAGCCTACCTTGGGTGCAGATGGTAGACTGCGTAAGCAGGAAAACGAGTACGGCAGAGGATTTTTTCTTCCGCGTTGTATCCACATATTCGCATTTCGCTTACCGTACTGCTACACAGGTCGGCTACTCTACGCAGGCGCGGCACAAGGTGAATTGCCCGAAGTGCAAGAGAAGGTACTCTGAAGTATGACAGTGCCGCGCAACTCGTTGGTTTGTGCAGATTATCCATTTCCTGCGGGTATAATCACTGCTCGGTGTTAAATCTCTCCACTCTTAATTCTCCATTTTCAATTCTCAATTTCCAACTCCTCACTCCTAACTCTCCACTCTTAACTCTTAACTCATATTGCCAACAAAAAAACAGCCGAACCACAAGGGTTCGTCTGTTTTTGTGCCTTATTTCAGCTTTTCTTCCCACTCTTTTACCTTAAAACCCGGAAGAGCAAAGTCCTCGCCGATGAGCAGCGGGCGCTTGACCAGCATGCCGTCGGTCGCGAGCAGCGCATACTGCTCGTCCTCGGTCATGGCCGGCAGCTTATCCTTGAGCCCCAGCGCCTTATACTGCAGGCCGCTCGTATTAAAGAACCGCTTAAGCGGCAGACCGCTCTTTTCGTGCCACGCACGCAGCTCCTGCTCGGTCGGATTGTCCTGCTTGATATCACGCTCGTCAAACGCCACGCCGCGCTCCTGCAGCCACGCCTTCGCCTTCTGGCAGGTCGAGCACTTGGGATAGCATACAAACAGCATTTCGTTGTCCTCCTCTGTTAATCCTCGGCTGCCGTCTGCGCCACGTCCGAGCGGCACAGGCAGAACAGCTCAGCAGCCAACATAACGCACGCTGCTGCAGCCAGAATGCCGCGCAGCACCATTTTGATCGACCACATGGACGGGATGCCCATCAGCATAGCCAGACCGTAGCCGCCGATATCCGACACCGACATGGTGACCGCCACTGCGGTAAAGAACGCCAGCATAGCCGGAGCCGGCTTGCCAAACAGCAGACGCGCCAGTTCATAAAACGCCAGCACAATCATCACATCGGCAACCAGTCCAAAGCCAAACGACGCCAGCTTCGGATCGGTGCAGGTCATGCGGTAGTTGACCAGCAGATGCAGGCAGCTCCAGAACAGCGGTACGAGCGTCATTGCAGCGCTCTTTTCCGTCATCTGTACGCCCTGTGCCTTGGCCAGACCGATCATGCAGCCGCCAGTCAGCACGCCCATGATTGCGTAGACGATCTCCAGAATACGCGCCCATGCAGCCACGTCCTGCTCTGCTGTGGTGATGGTCAGATACAGGTAACCCAGACTGCCCGCCGCTACAATCAGTCCCGCAACGACAGCCGCCATGCGGAACAGCGTCTCTTTCGTGCCGAGCAGCTGCTCAAACGGCACCTTATTGCGCGTCTTAAGCGGCAGCGCCAGCACAGCATATACAATTGCACTGATAGCGAACAGCGCGATTACGGACCAGATCCATTTATCGCCTGCCGTCGGCAAGCCGGTGCTTACGTCAAAACCGTTCAGCAGGTGCAGCGCGCGCAGCGCAATCCCCGGAACACACAGCACGACTGCCAGAATCGGCAGGAGCTTCGTTGCTTTCATGTTGTTTCCTCCATTAAGAGATAGTATTAAACGTTACTATTATAGCATACTTGCCGCAAGGCTTCAATATCGCAAGAGCGAATATGCCGACGATAACATGCAGCGCGGGGGACCTCATCCCGCCGTATATAAACGGAGGCACTCAGCTGCAACGGCGGGATGAGGTCAGAAGGTGAATTGCGGCGAAGCCGCGCCTCATCAGTACACAAAATTTATTCGCAAATCGCTCTCGTTCAATTATGCGGCGCCTTAACAAATACAAAAATAACGTCCTGCGCACAATACAGGACGTTATTTTTCTTCGGATGGAGCATTTTCCATTCTCCATCCTCAATTTTCATTTTTTAGTGCTGGCTTACCTTGGGCATCTGCACCTTTTCCTGTGCATTGAACTCCGTGTTTGCCGGAGTCTGCTTGCTCATGCCGAGCTTGAGCAGAATCGGTGTTACCAGCGTAGTAACGATAACGACCAGTACGATCGGCGGGAACATGTGCGGGTCAATCAGACCGGCCTGCTCGCCCTTCTGTGCTACGATCAGCGCAACCTCACCGCGAGATACCATGCCCAGACCGATGGAGAATGCATCATAGGTCTGGAAGCCCATGACGCGGGCACCGAGACCACAGCCGATGATCTTGGTCAGGATTGCAACGATGGTCAGTACCACTGCGAAGATCGCCATGGTGCTGGTCAGACCTTCCAGGTTGGTCTTAATACCGATGGAAGCGAAGAACAGCGGAGAGAACAGCATGTAGCCGAGCACGTTGGTCTTGCTTGCAACATAGTCACGCGCAGAGGACAGACGGCACATTACGATGCCTGCGAAGTATGCACCGGTAATGTCCGCAATACCGAAGTAACGCTCCGCAACGTAACTCATCAGGAACGCAAATGCAACCGCATAGATCGCGATACGGCGATGACGATGCCACTTCTCCTCCATCTTGAGGAATACGCGGTACATAACGATACCAACAACCAGCACAAAACCGAAGAACGCAACGATGCGGCCGAGCACCAGAACCGGCTTTACAGTCGGATCGGTCAGTGCGGTCAGGACGGTCAGAACGACGATGCCGAGGATATCGTCGATTACAGCCGCGCCGAGGATTGCCGTACCGACTTTACTTTTCAGCTTGCCCATCTCACGCAGGGTCTCGACGGTGATCGAAACCGAGGTAGCGGTCAGAACGACACCGATGAAAGCAGCCTTCAGCATGTTCATCGGGTCGGTCGGATCATTGTCGAACGCCAGATAGCATGCAACACCACCGATCAGCGGCACGATAACACCGATCAGCGCAATAACGAAGGATGCAAAACCGGTGGTTTTCAGCTCGTCCAGATCAGTATCCATACCTGCGTTAAACATCAGGATGATTACACCGATCTCAGCGGCCTTTACCAGAAAATCGGTCTCGCCTACCCAGCCGAGGCAGCTCGGGCCAACCAACACACCGGCAATCAGTGCACCGACAACCTGCGGCATATGCACGCGCTCCGAAGTAAGGCCGAATACCTTTGTGAACAACATGATGATCGCAATCGTCAACAGAAAGTCATATGACATTGTTCCCACCCTTTCTTAATGTGATAACCTTTTGCATAGAATATTATACTCTTTTTCGCGCAAAGAACCAGCTAAGATTTCAATTTTTGCTCCGTGATTTTGAACGAAATTACCAAACAGCGCATTCGATCTCTGTGCACTCTGCCAGTTTCGCTATTTTCTGACATTATCCAGCAAATCCTTCCGAAATCGCCTGTTCCTCCTCATCAGCCGCGTGCGTGCGCGCGCCCATGCGGCTGCGGAATGCGGCGCGGCAGAACGAACCGACCACGAAAATCCGCAGCGGATACGCCAGCAGAAAGCCTAACTCGTCTAACTTGGTTTTGAACATTGTTTTTTCTTCCCCGTCTATGCCGCAAGGAAAAAAAGAACGCCTTGCGAGCATAAGCTTGCAAGGCATTGAAATTTCAACTTTTTCCATTATATCATATTGTGTGGAAATTTCAAGTGTTTTTTCTTCGCCTATTCCTATTATATATAGTCGCCGCTTGAGAAGCGAACGAAATGTGCGCTGACGCCGCGCGGGCGCACAAGAGGGTAGACACCTGCGGTTTCCACCCTCTTGTGTATCTCCCCTTTCCCTTAGAGGGTCTGGCGCAGACCAGAGACCGGCGACCGCTCCGAAATGGGGGAACGGCAGTCGGGTTACCGTTGCGTGTCTTTCGTGAAATATTCGTAGTCCACAGATAGATTACTGCTACACAGGTGGTTTACTCTACGCAGGCGCGGCATGACCGTGCCGCGCAATTCGTAAGCGCGTTATGATAGACAGCACCTACGAGGATAAATTGTACCAAACGTCTAAATTCGTAGGTGCCGTGCGGTACAACGTGCCAAAGTGTTGCGCGGCACTGCTATGCCGCGCTCTGCGCAGAGTAGCCCCTATGTGTAGCAGTACGCTGTCTGTGAACTGCGAATAGGTTGCAAAACAAACGCTGCGGTAACCCGACTGCCGTTCCCCTCTTTCGGAGCGGTCGCCGGTCTCTGGTCTGCGCCAGACTATCTAATAAGGGAAAGGCAGGAGTTCAAAGAGGAAGGAAAACCGCAGGTTGTCCTTCCTTTTTGCCCACCGCCGTGGGTACGGCATCGTCCCCGCGGCGGGCGCCGCGACGCTCCCGCCGTCCGCAGACGGCGAATCCCCCGCTGAATCTCAACGAAAAACTCTCCGCCCGTTAGGGACGAACACGCTGACGCAGTTCGTGCACCCCGGCTTTCCGGTGCAGAAAAGGAGCCGCCCGTTAGGAGCGAACACACTTACGCAGTTCGCGTCCCCCAGCCATTCGGTGCCAAGAATGCGCGACCGCTCTGCTGTTTTAGGCAAAAGTAAAAACCCCATTCCGAACGGAACAGGGTTTTGTACTTCGCTTTATATGTGTTCAGGAATTAGCCCTGAGAGATAGCGCCTACCGGGCAGGAACCTGCGCAGGTACCGCAATCTACACATGCGTCAGCGTTGATCTCGTACTTGCCGTCGCCCTCAGCGATAGCGCCAACCGGGCACTCGCCAGCGCAAGAGCCGCACATAATGCAGCCGCCACCGATAACATATGCCATTGGTATTGCACCTCCAAATGTATTTTACAATTATCATTTTACCACAAGATTTAAAAAAAGCAACAAAAACAAGTGGTTAGTCTTTGGTAACTTTTATCATAGTACACAATTTGGGTCAGTTTATGAAAAACCGAGAAAAATCGTGATTCAAAGCGATATAACGAGAAAACCAATGGTTAGCCTTATCTACCTCTCTTTAATGGTCAGAAATGGTCAAATTTTTCTCTTGATTTTGGACGCCTCCGGATATACAATATAGACAATGATCAGGGAAGGTCAGATGAGTGAGTACCTTCCCCGGAAGGAAGTGAAACACCATGAAAATGTCCGATGTGATCGCCGACTTCATCGGTGAGATGCTGTCAGACGGCGGCGGCGTTGCTGAGCTGCAGCGCAAAAGCCTTGCTGACCGGTTTTCGTGCGTACCGAGTCAAATCAATTATGTGATAGAGACCCGCTTCACACCGGAGCATGGTTATCTGGTTGAGAGCCAGCGCGGCGGCGGCGGTTTCATCCGCATTATCCGTCTGCTGGATGACAAGCAGCGCACGCTGCTCGAAGCGGCACGCGGTATCGGCGGACGGCTGAGCCAGAACGACGCGGCGCGTCTGACACGCGCACTCGTTTCCGCTGAGCTGCTTACCCAGCGCGAAGGTCAGCTGCTGCTGTCCGCCTGCTCGGACGGTGCGCTGGCGGAGGTTGATAAGACCGACCGCGACAGACTGCGTTCCGCGATTTTCCGATGCGCAGTCATGGGCGTTGCAACAACGTGATGCCCTTTTCTCCGTAAACACTACATTATATATAATCTCTCAGAGAGGAGTTTTGACTTATGAAATGCGAAAAATGCGGCAAGAATGAAGCTACCATGTATTATAAGGAAACCGTAAACGGTGTCACCCGTGAGATGCACCTGTGTCCGGAATGTGCACAGAAGGAAAACCTCGGCGGTGCGTTTGAAAACGCATTTCAGTCGATGAACCACTTCTGGAGCGATCCGTTCCATTCGTTCCTCGGCGGCGGCTTTGGCAGCCTGTGGAATGACATGCTGGGCGAAGCGGCTCCGACCGCTACCATGCTCGGCACCGAGCGCAAGTGCCCGACCTGCGGCATGACCGAAAGCGAGCTGCGCCGCACCGGCCGCGTCGGCTGCCCGGACTGCTACGCCACGTTTGCGGATATTCTCAATCCGTATGTACAGAAGATTCACGGTGCAACGCGTCATATCGGCACGGCACCGGCGGCGCCCGAACAGCCCAAGGCTGACCCGGTGGCTGACCTCAAGGCACAGCTGAAAGCGGCAGTTGAAAGCGAAGATTACGAGCGCGCAGCAAGCCTGCGCGATGAGATCCGCAGAATGGAGGGTGAACAGAAATGAGTATGTTTGAGATTCACGGCGGCTTTACCGGTCTGGCAGCGTCCAGCCGCGTACGCCTGGCACGAAATATCAAGGGTTATCCGTTCCGTCTGACCGAACAGCAGCACAGTGAAATTGCTGACAAGGTATTCGCTGCACTGAAAGAAAACCCGACCATCGGTCCGGAGTTTGACAAGAAGCAGATCATCCCCCGTTCGACTGAAGCCTCTCAGCTGGTCGAGGAACACCTCATCTCCCCTGAGCTGGCGCAGAACGGCGGTTGGCTGATTGTCTCCAAGGACAGCGGCGTGTCCATCATGGTCGGCGAGGAAGATCATCTGCGTTTGCAGGTCATCGGCACCGGCCTTTGCCCGAAGGAATGTCTCGAAACCGCAAATCGTGTAGCTTCGCTCATCGAAGCGGCGCTGCCGTTCGCGTATGACGAGCGCCTCGGCTACCTGACCGCCTGCCCGACTAATATCGGCACCGGTCTCCGCGCCTCCATCATGCTGCATCTGCCGATGCTGACCGCCACCGAGCAGATGGACCGCATCATTGGCTACGCGGGCAGCCGCGGCTGTGCCGTTCGCGGCACCTACGGCGAAGGCTCGCAGGCGGTCGGCGGATTCTATCAGGTGTCCAATCAGGTTACTCTCGGTGCGTCTGCCGCAGAGCTGACCGACAAGCTGGTAGAAACGGCAACCACCATCATCGACGCAGAGAAGAAAGCGCGCGAGCAGATACGCAGCCAGAATGAACCCGCACTACGCGACCGCATTTACCGCGCAGCAGGCACAATGAAGAGCGCCTACCTCATCGACACGAGCGAAGCCGTACAGTGCATTTCCGATGTGCTGATCGGTCTGCAGATGGGTTTCCTGTCCGGCATGGACGCGCAGAAGCTGTACGCACTGGAGGAGCACATCCGTCCGGCAATGCTGACCGGCGCACCGCAGGACCGCGATAAGAAGCGCGCGGAAATCCTGCGTGAAGCGACAAAGCCTATTCAGTTCAACTAATCACCTGTCCCGCAGTGGGCGCACAGTGTGCGCCCACTCCAACCACGATGCTGAAATCCGGACGCACACTGTGCGCCCCTGCGAGGACGTTTGACCCCTAAATCAAGCTATTTTCCTACTCTGAAAGGAGTGTTATTTATGTTCTATCAAAACCGTTTTACCGAGCGTGCCCGTCAGGCACTGACGCTTGCACAGGAAGCGGCCGCTTCGTTCGGTCACAGCTACATTGGCTCGGAGCACTTGCTGCTCGGCCTGCTGCGTGAAGGCGGCGGCCCGGCCGCCAAGGCACTCACTGCCGCAGGCGTGACCGACGAAGCTCTCGTTCATCAGATCGAGGAGCTGTCCGGCCGCGGCACCCCGGATTCCACTGCGCCGCAGGGCATGACGCCGCGCACCAAGCGCATTGTAGAGCTGTCCGTACAGTCCGCGAACGAGATGGGCACCGGCTATGTCGGCACCGAACATCTGCTGCTCGGCATCCTGCGCGAAGGCCAGAATGTGGCTCTGACCGCGCTTGCTAATCTGAAGATCACCCCGCAAATCCTTGTCGAGAAGCTGAATGAAGCGCTCGGCGGCGTACAGGACAGCGTTTCCGGCGAGCCTGGCACTGCTGCAAACGGCGGCGCTGACAGCAAGGACGCGCTCAGCCAGTTTGGCCGCGACCTGACAGCCGCTGCCAAGGAGGGCAAGCTGGACCCGGTTATCGGCCGCTCCAAGGAGATTCAGCGTGTCATCCAGATTCTGTCCCGCCGCACCAAGAACAACCCGGCGCTGATCGGTGATCCGGGTGTCGGCAAGACCGCCGTTGTCGAGGGTCTGGCCCAGAAGATTGTTTCCGGCGACGTACCGGAGACCCTGAAGGGCAAGCGCCTGATCTCGCTCGACCTGACCGGCATGATCGCGGGCACCAAGTACCGCGGCGAGTTCGAGGAGCGCATCAAGAAGGTCATTGAAGAGCTGACCGCCAAGAAGGACACCATCCTGTTCATCGATGAGATGCATATGCTGATGGGTGCCGGTGCGGCTGAGGGTGCAGCGGATGCTGCGAATATCCTGAAGCCGGCACTGAGCCGCGGCGAGGTACAGGTCATCGGCGCAACCACGCTTGACGAGTACCGCAAGAATATTGAGAAGGATGCCGCTCTGGAGCGTCGTTTCCAGCCTGTTCAGATCAACGAGCCGTCCGCCGAGGATGCCGTTGAGATTTTGAAGGGTCTGCGCGACAAGTACGAAGCACATCACCGCATCAAGATTCCGGACGAGGCTATTGAAGCCGCTGTCAAGCTGTCTGTCCGCTATGTAACCGGCCGTTACCTGCCGGATAAGGCAATCGACGTAATTGATGAGGCCTGCTCCCGCGTTCGCCTGTCCAGCCTGACCACTCCGCCGGATTTGAAGCAGCTCGAGGACGAAATCGCCGCCGTTGCTGCAAAGAAGGAAGAGGCCGTCAAGGGTCAGGACTTTGAGAACGCTGCCAAGCTGCGTGACGAGGAGAAGTCCAAGCGCGAAGCGATGGAGGCCCGCAAGAAGGAGTGGGCTGACCAGCAGACCAAGTCGCACGGTGCTGTCACCGAGGACGACATTGCAGCCGTTATCTCCGGCTGGACCGGTGTTCCGGTTGCTCAGCTGACCGAGGACGAGGGACAGCGTCTGCTGCACCTCGAGGATACGCTGCATCAGCGTGTCATCGGTCAGAGCGAGGCTGTAACCGCCGTTGCTAAGGCCATCCGCCGCAGCCGTGTCGGCCTGCGCGACCCGAAGCGCCCGATCGGTTCATTCCTGTTCCTCGGCCCTACCGGTGTCGGCAAGACCGAGCTGAGCAAGGCACTGGCTGAGGCCATGTTCGGCGATGAAAATGCGCTGATCCGCATTGATATGTCCGAATATATGGAGAAGCACGCTGTTTCGCGTATGATCGGTTCGCCCCCGGGATACGTTGGCTACGATGAGGGCGGTCAGCTGTCCGAGAAGGTTCGCCGTCATCCGTACTCGGTTGTCCTGTTCGATGAGATCGAGAAGGCGCACCCGGATGTATTCAACATCCTGCTGCAGATTCTTGAAGATGGTATCCTGACCGACGGTCAGGGCCGCCATGTAGACTTCAAGAATACCATCATCATCATGACCTCCAACATCGGCGCACAGAAGATCACCGGCAGCGGCCGCAAGTCGCTTGGCTTTGCGGACGGCAAGCCGGAGGACGCTGCAGAGCGCACCTTTGAGCAGATCAAGGCCGACGTTATGGCGGAACTCAAGACCGCGGTTCGTCCGGAGTTCCTCAACCGTATCGACGACATCATCGTGTTCAACCGTCTGAATGAGGACGAGATTGCACAGATTGCCGACGGCATGCTCCGCAAGGTTGCTGCCCGCATGCAGGATATGGAGATCACCATGGATTGGACCGAGGCTGCCAAGAAGCACCTTGCCAAGGCTGGTTTTGATCCGGTTTACGGTGCCCGCCCGCTGCGCCGCGCTGTTACCAACGAGGTCGAGGATCTTGTTGCTGAGGAATCCCTTGAGGGCAAGATCAAGAAAGGCGACAGCGTAACGCTCGATGCCGCCGACGACAAGCTGGTGCTGACGCATAAGGATGCAAAGACTCCCGCAGAAACTGAAAATAAGGACGAATAATCCTTATCTGGATAGCGAAAGAGGTACGATTCGTGAGAATCGTACCTCTTTGGGTTTTGCGTCTTTTTGGTCTGTGCACAGAATTGAGAATGAAAAATGGAGAATGGAAGCACCCGTAATTCGCAACCAATCGAAATCTATTCTTCCAAATCGGACCGATTTTATAGTATAATGAACATATACAAGACAAGGGCGGTGATACCATGCTGAAACCACGAATCAAAGCACTTTTCGTCCTGCTGTTCGCCACCATTGTGATTATGACCGTTGCAGTCAAAAACACGCCGCCGGTTTCGGAATATATGCGGACCGGAATCCGGCTGTCTGACCTGTCAGACCTCGAACGCACTGAATTTATGGCGTCAAAAGGTGCAGCTGTGCCGCATAACTACAAAACCTCTGTCGGTTTTCAAGAGCTAACAACCGATCTTGTCACTCGATACGAAGAAAATCCGTACAAAATATTAACCGGTACTTATGGCAGCCTTTCTACAAACCTCTACGCCGAGGAAGTCCGCAAAATCGTAAACGATTACTATGGTATTTATCACGTCGAATATTATTTCGACCATTATCCCGAATATCCGCCGTATTCTCCGGATAATGAAACCTAAAGCGGCACAAAAAAGCCTCTGTCCATCGGACAGAGGCTTTTTCTATTCGAATTGATGCTCAATCGAAGCAGTATTTTGACAAGCAAGAGCAAGCAGGCCGAGGAAAGCGGCGAGGCCGCGTACAACAGTACGCAGCGAGCCGTTTGACGACGGGATGCGCCGCTATCGCGCAGTCAAAAATTACTTAGACTCCTTAGCAGCCTTGATTGCGTCGATCATCATCGGAACAACCTTGAACAGGTCGCCGCAGATGCCGTAGTCAGCTACGTCGAAGATCGGAGCGGAATCAGACTTGTTAACTGCTACGATGCACTCGGAATCCTGCATGCCAGCCTTATGCTGGATAGCACCGGAAATACCCAGAGCAACGTACAGCTTCGGATGTACGGTCTTGCCGGTCTGACCAACCTGGTGGTCAGCAGACAGCCAGCCGGAGTCGATAGCAGCACGGGAACCGCCAACAACGCCGCCGAACAGGCCAGCCAGCTCTTCAGCCAGCTTGATGCCGGTCTCAACGTCCTTGGAGATACCACGGCCTACAGATACAACTACCTCAGCGCCGGTCAGGTCAACCAGCTCCTTAGCTTCCTTAACGACCTCGAGAACCTTGGTCTTGATGTCAGCCTCGGACAGCTCGAAAGCTACCGGCTCAACAACTACTGCGTTAGCCTTAGCCTCGTTGTACTCGCCCTTCTTCAGTACACCCGGACGAACGGTAGCCATCTGCGGACGGAAGCGCGGGCAGATAATGGTAGCCATCAGGTGACCGCCGAATGCCGGACGGGTCATCTTCAGGTTGCGGTCCTCGCGGTTCAGAGCATCGATCTGAGCCTGCGGCAGAGTGGAAGCCTCCTGCAGGAATGCAGCGTACTTCTCTACGTCTACGTCGAGGTGGGTGCAGTCTGCGGTCAGACCGGTGTGCAGACGAGCTGCACAGCGCGGGCCGAGGTCACGGCCAATGTTGGTAGCGGCGATCAGCAGGATCTCCGGCTTCTTAGCCATAACGGTGTCGCACAGAACCTTTGCGTATGCATCGGTGGTGTAGGTCTCGAGCAGGTCGCTCTCGCAAACCAGAACCTTGTCAGCGCCGTAAGCGCCCAGTTCCTTTGCCATCTTCTCGCCTACGCCCTT